>JBGPTG010000032.1:0-16411 GCA_041490545.1 Gammaproteobacteria bacterium | reverse complement strand
CCGCGCGCGAGGCTCGCGTCCTCCAGCATCTCCAGATAGCGGCGCGCGTTGCGGATGACGTTCTTCGGCACGCCGGCGAGCTGCGCCACCTGCAGGCCGTAGCTCTGCGAGGCCGGGCCTTCCTCGACCGCGTGCAGGAACACGATCGAGTCCTTGTGCTCGACGGCATCGAGATGCACGTTGGCGGCCTCCTTGTAATCCAGGGCGAGGCGCGTCATCTCGAAGTAGTGCGTGGCGAACAGCGTCATCGATTTGTTCCGCTCGAGCAGCTGCCGCGCGATCGCCCAGGCGAGCGCCAGGCCGTCGAAGGTGGAAGTGCCGCGCCCGACCTCGTCCATGAGGACCAGGCTCCGCTCGGTCGCGTTGTGCAGGATGTTGGCCGACTCGGTCATCTCCACCATGAAGGTCGAGCGTCCTCCGGCGAGATCGTCGGCCGCACCGATGCGCGTGAAGATCTGGTCGACCGGGCCGACGCGCGCGGATTTCGCGGGAACGAACGACCCGGCGTGCGCCATCAGCACGATGAGCGCGACCTGGCGCATGTAGGTCGACTTGCCGCCCATGTTCGGGCCGGTGATGAGGAGCAGCTGCCGTGCCGGCGAGAGTCTGGCCCCGTTGGGAATGAACCGGTCGATCTGCTCCTCCACCACCGGGTGCCGGCCGGCGTCGATGTCGAGAACGATCTCTGCGCAGAATTCCGGACGGCAGTAGTCGCGCTCCGCGGCGAGCGCGGCGAAATCGGCGAGCACATCGAGCTGCGCGAGCGCGCGCGCGATGCGCTGCAGCGCGGGCACCTGCGCCGCGAGCAGGCCGAGCAACTCGTCGTAGAGCGCCTTCTCCAGGGCGAGCGCGCGGTCGCGCGCCGACAGCGCCTTGTCCTCGAATTCCTTCAGCTCGGGGGTGATGTAGCGTTCTGCGTTCTTCAGCGTCTGGCGGCGGCGGTAGTCGGCGGGCACCTTGCCGGCGTGGGCGTTGGTGATCTCCAGGTAGAAGCCGTGAACGTTGTTGTAGGCGACGCGCAGGTTGGAGATACCGGTGCGCGCGCGCTCGCGCGCCTCGAGTTGCGCGAGGAAATCCCCCGAGTGGGTCTGCAGCGCGCGCAACTCGTCGAGCTCGGCGCTGTAGCCGGCCGCGATCACGCCACCGTCGCGTACCAGCGCCGCCGGCTCTTCCTGGACCGCGCGGCGCAGCAGCGTGAGGCAATCCTCCGGCGTCCGCAGGTCGGCGAGCAGCGCGGCGAGAAGCCCAGCGTTGTGCGGCACCGCCGCTGCAAGCTCGGGGAGCAGCGCCAGGCTGTCGCGCAGCGACGAAAGATCGCGCGGGCGCGCCTGCACGAGCGCGATGCGCCCGGCGATGCGCTCGATATCGGCAAAGCGCCGCAGCAGGGCGTGGAGCGCCGCGTGCGCGTCGGTCAGCGTGGCCACGGCGTCGTGGCGCGCCGCGAGCGCGGCGTGGTCGCGCAGGGGATGATGCAGCCAGTGGCGCAGCAGGCGGCTGCCCATGCCGCTGGCGCAATCATCGAGCAGCGAGAACAGCGTCGGCGCCGCCTCGCCGCGCAGCGTCTCGGTCAACTCCAGGTTGCGCCGCGTCGCCGCGTCCATGCGCAGGTACTCGCCGGGGCGCTCCGCGGTCACCGCCGACACGTGCGAGAGCGCCTGCCCCTGCGTCTTCCTCGCGTATTCCAGCAGCGCGCCGCATGCGGCGATCGCGGGCTCGAGGTCTTCGCAGCCATAGCCGGCGAGGCTCGCCGCGCCCAGCTGCTTGAGGAGGAGCCTGCGGCCGGCGTCTAAATCGAAGTGCCACTCGGGAAGTTTGGTGAGCGCGAAGCCGGAGAGGGCGGCGTCGCCGGCCGCGCTCTCGGCGAGGAGAATCTCCGCCGGACCGATGCGATGCAGCTCGTTCGCGAGAAGCTGTGGCGCGATTTCGGTGACGCGCAGCTCGCCGCTGGCGAGATTGAGCCACGCCAGTCCCACCGCGCCCTTCGCACTGGCGAGCGCGAGCAGGATGTTGTCGGATTTCTCCTCGAGCAGCGCCGAGTCGGTGAGCGTTCCCGGCGTGACGATGCGCATCACCTGCCGGTCCACCGGCCCCTTGGAAGTCGCCGGGTCGCCGATCTGTTCGCAGATCGCCACCGACTCGCCGAGGCGCACCAGCTTGGCGAGATACTGCTCGACCGCGTGATACGGTACGCCGGCCATCTTGATCGGCGCACCAGCAGACGCACCGCGCGTGGTGAGGGTGATATCGAGCAGACGCGAGGCTTTCTCCGCGTCCTCGTAGAACATCTCGTAGAAATCGCCCATCCGGTAGAAGAGCAGAGTGTCCGGATGCTGCGCCTTGATGCGCAGGTATTGCTGCATCATCGGAGAGTGAGCTGAAAGGTCTGCCGGGGACGCTGGATTTCCGGTGCTGCTGCTTGGGGTTACGAAATTTCGCCGTTCCATCGCGCTCGTCAGTCCCTGTTGGCAGTTGCCGTAAATTGCGTGGCTGAAGCGAAAAGCTTAGGATACGCGCGGACTAAGGAACTTCCGGCGCAGCTCGCAGGACGGCGAAGGAGGCGCGAAACACCCGCACCGCTGAGCGAAGGAAAAGCAGGGCGAGCAGCGACCCGATCAGCAAGTCGGGCCACGCGGCATCGAAAAGCCAGACAGCACCCGCAGCAAGCAGCACGCCAAGGTTCCCGGCAATGTCGTTCCGCGAGCATTCCCAAACCGAGGACATGTTTACGTCCTCGTGGCGGTGCCTCCACAGGAGGGCAAGGCACGTTCCGTTCGCGGCGAGAGACAGGGCACCGACGAGGCCCATGGTTTCGAACACCGGCAGGCCAGGGTGGAGCAGCTTGTAGCCGATCTGCGCGATGACGAGGAGCGCCGCTCCGAGAATCAGCGTTCCCTTGAAGATCGAAACGATGCCCTTCGCTCGTGCGCTGCGTGCCACGACATAGAGGCTGAGGGCATACGTCAGAGCGTCCCCGAGGTTGTCCAGCGAGTCAGCGAGCAGGGCGCTCGAGGATGCATAAAGCGCTCCTGCCAGCACCACGAGGAACATGATGGCGTTGATCGCGAGCACGATCTTCAGCGTGCTGCTTTGGCGCCCGCGCAACTGCTCGAGAGAGCAGCTTTTGTCTTCGCAACAATCGGCCATGCGATGGTTATACCGCATTCGAAAAGTCAGGGGTGGGCCGTTCCCACCTAGCGATGCCAACGCCTGAGGGCGATGACCGCCCAGATCGCCTCGACCACGCCGAAAGGCCACGCACCCTGCAGCCGGCTCAGCCCTCGACCGGCAGTCCCGCAGCCTTCCACTCTGGGAATCCGTTTTCCAGCCGCCGCGCCTTGAGGCCCTTCCTGCGCAGCAGCGCCACCGCATCGACCGAGAGCAGGCAATACGGCCCGCGGCAATAGGCGATGATTTCCCGCGCCTTGGGCAGTTTTCTCAAGCGCTTGGCCAAGTCCTCGACCGGGACGTTGAT
Source organism: Gammaproteobacteria bacterium (assembly GCA_041490545.1). GTDB lineage: Bacteria > Pseudomonadota > Gammaproteobacteria > Burkholderiales > SG8-39 > VBDM01. The sequence continues at coordinate 12,939 of JBGPTG010000032.1, read as the reverse complement.
CGCGCCAGGCAAATGCCCGGCGGCGTACTCCTGGGCCGGACGGACGTCGAGGACCGTAACGAGCCCGAGCTTCACCCGCTTGAGCAGCTCCGCAGCCGGGATCGGCTCCAGATCGTCGCGGGCGGTAATGTACGTGCGCACGAGTTGCTCCACTTCGGCGAGCCGCGTCTCGGCGACGTGTCCGAGTGCCGCGATTAGACCCACCACGTCCGGACCCGCCACCTCGTAGAAGACCCGTAAACCCTCTTTGCGTGCCCGCACCAGCCCCGCGCGACGCAGTTCCTGGAGATGCTTCGAGGCGTTCGCGATGGAGAGCCGCGTCATGGTTGCGAGTTCCTCCACGTTGCGCGGCCCCTGCGCAACGAACTCCAGAAGCTCCAGCCGGTTGCCGTTTGACAGCGCCTTGCCGACCCGCGCGAGCTGGGCGAATACGTCCTGCTTGAAATTTCCCGTTGACATCGTGGTCACTGGCTCCTAGTATTCAACTATTCGGTTTAGTAGTTGAATAATACTTGATCAGCCTGGGTCATGCCAAGGCGGTCGAATTTGCGGTGCTGACCGCGGAAGTATAGCTGGGGATTGCAGAATCGACGTCAGTGCCCTGCGTGGCGGCATGGAACGGTAGTCGCCCGTGAGTCCGGCACGTGACACAAAGGAGAACGGCACCATGAAGACTCTTTTCATCCTGAATGAGGCTCCCTATGGCAGTGAGCGGAGCTATAACGGTTTGCGCCTGGCGGGCGCCCTGTCGAAGGCCGAAGGCGAGGAAGTGAAGGTATTTTTGATCGGCGACGCGGCGTCCTGCGCCAAAGGCGGGCAAAAGGTTCCCGAGGGTTTCTACAACATCCAGCTGATGCTCGGCCGCGTGCTGCGCAGCCGCGCCGAAGTCGGCGTGTGCGGAACCTGCATGGACGCGCGCGGAATCACGGATCCGGAACTTGCAGAGGGATCCCGCAGAAGCACCCTCGCCGAGCTGACGTCCTGGACACAGTGGGCGGGCAAAGTGATCGTATTCTGAGGAGAAGGTCATGGCACACGGCAAAACAGTCCTTGTCCTCGGCGGCGGCATCGGCGGCACGGTCGCGGCCACCCGACTGCGCCGGATGCTCTCGCGAGAACACCGGGTGGTCCTGGTCGAACGGGAAACCCGGCACGTTTTCTCGCCATCGTTCCTGTGGCTGATGATCGGTGACCGAAGTGCAGAGCGGATCGGCCGCCCGATGGCGGCGCTGGCCAGACGGGGTATCGAACTCGTCCAGGGACTGATCGAACGCATCGATCCCGTGGCGCGGAGCATCCGTGTCGGCGGCAAGGAACTCACCGGCGACTACCTGGTTATCGCGCTCGGGGCCGATCTGGCGCCGGAAGCCATAGCGGGGCTGCGCGAGGCGGGACATAATTTTTACACCCTGAGCGGGGCGGAATCGCTGCGCGATGCGCGGCTCAAGCTGCAGTCGGGCCGGATCGTGGTGCTGGTGAGCGCCGTTCCCTTCAAATGTCCCGGCGCACCCAACGAGGCGGCGATGCTGCTGGAATACGACTGCCGGCGGCGCGGCATCGGCAACCGGGTAAAGGTCGATCTGCATACCGCCGAACCCGGCCCGATGCCCGTCGCCGGGCCCGAGGTATCCAGCGCGCTGCGCCAGATGATCGAAGCGAAAGGCATCGGATACCATCCCAATCATGCGACGGCGTCGGTCGACCCGGCGCAACGCCGGATCAGCTTTGCCAACGGCGCCACCGCCGACTTCGATCTGCTCGCCTACATCCCGCCTCACCGCGCCCCGCAGGTAGTGCGCGATGCCGGGCTGTGCGGGGAAAGCGGCTGGGTGCCGGTGGACCGCGGCACCCTGGAAACCAGGTTTCCGGGCGTGTTCGCGATCGGCGATGTCACCGGGATCATGCTCACTTCCATCGGCAGGCCCTTGCCGAAGGCGGGCGTGTTCGCGCATAACGAAGCCGAGGTCGTGGCCCGCAACATCGTTCGGGCGATTACCGGCAAGGGAGAGCCGCAACGCTTTACCGGCGACGGCGAGTGTTTCATCGAAACCGGCGACGGCCGGGCCGCGTTCGGGAGCGGCAACTTCTACGCCGACCCCGCGCCGCAGATCAAACTCAAGCCGCCCGGCGTGATGTTGCATCTGGCAAAGGTGGCGTATGAGAAGTTGTGGCTGTACCGGTGGTTCTAATATGAAAAAAAACACCTTGGTCGAATTTTCCATCGCCCGCCCGAAACTCGTTTTTGGGATCGTGCTGCTGCTTACCTTGATATTTGCCGCGCAGCTGCCCAAAGTCCAGCTCGACACCAATCCCAAGAACATGCTGCCGCCGACTTCCGACGTGCGCGTGTGGAACGACAGCGTGGACCAGACCTTCGGACTCTATGAGGACACGATCGTCGTCGGCATCGTCCACCCGAGGAGCGTGCTGAACAAGGGGTCCCTGGAGAAGGTGCGCGACATCACCGCCGAGGTCCTCAAAGTCAAGGGGGTGGCCGGGCGGGACGTCGCGAGCTTCACCACCATCGACAACATCACCGCCCAGGCCGGCGGCCTCAAAGTGGCCCCCCTGGTGACGAAGATTCCCCAAAACGACGCGGAGCTTCAGGCGCTGCGCAGGACGCTGCTGGAGAATCCGCTCTTCGTCGACCGCATCATCTCCCGCGACGAAAAGACCACCGCCATCTATGTGCCGATGGAAAAGGGCGCAAGCGGCAAGGAGGTCGCCGATCGCATCCGCGAAATCGTCGCCAAGCACCCGGGCGAGGAGCAGTACCACGTCGCCGGCGACCCGGTCGCCCGGGACACCTTCGGGGTCGAGATGTTCAGGCTGATGCGCATCTTCTCGCCCCTTGCGGGCGCGATCATGTTCCTGGCCATCTACGCCATGTTCCGGAGCCTGATGCTGGCGGCGTCGATGATGATGGTGGCCATGGCTGCGATCGTCTGGACCATGGGCCTCGGTATCGGCTTGGGTTTCCCGATCCACATCATGAACTCGATGGCGCCGGTGTTCCTGATGGCGATCGCCACCGACAGCATTCACATCTTCAACGAGTTCCACTTTCGCTTTCGCGAGAACAAGGACAAGCGGGCAGCCATTGTCGAAACGATGCAGGCGGTGGGCCGCCCGGTGCGGTATACGGCGTTCGCTACCGCCGCGGCGTTTGCGGTGCTGCTCTTCATGCACGTCGTGCCGGTCAAGGTATTCGGCGGCATGATCGTTTTCGGCACCCTCGCCTTGCGGCTCTTCAGCTTCAGCGTGATCCCCGCCATCCTGACCTTCGTACGGGAGGAGAAGATAGGCCGCGCCGCCGCACGGGAAGACAACGCCACGATCCGCACGGCCAAAGCGCTCGGAGCGCTTGCCGCGTGGGGAGCCGGGAGGCCGAAGCTGACCGCAGCGGTCGGGCTGGCGTTGATCGCGCTGGCCGCACTCGGCGTGAACCGCATCGTGGTGAACAACAACATGGTCGCCTGGTTCAAGCCGGGCAGCGAGATCCGCGTCGCCGACGCCGTGATCAATCGGGCGATGGGTGGCACCTCGCTCGGCTACGTGGTCGTCGCCGCCGACCGGCCCGAGGCCATCAAGCGGCCGGAGACTCTTCGTTATATCGAGGGTTTGCAGCGACACCTGGAGCGGCTCCCGGTCGTCGGCAAAACCACGTCGGTGGTCGACTACGTCAAGCGCATCAACCGGGTGCTGCACGACGACGATCCCGGGTTCGACACGGTGCCCGACACCGCGGACACGATCGCCCAGTACCTGTTCCTCTTCAGCACCTCGGCCAAGCCCTCCGACCTGGACAACGTGGTGGACTACCCTTTCCAGAAAGCCAACATCTGGGTGCAGCTCAAGACCTGGGACAGCGCGGCGATGGAGAGCGTGATCCACGCTACCAAGGAGTATCAGCGGGCAAATCCCACTACGCTGGAACTGAAACCCGCGGGCATCGCCTATTTCAATGTGGTGTGGAACCACGAGGTCGTATGGGACATGGTGAAAGGCTTCCTGCTGGCCCTGGTCGTGGTGTTTCTTATCCTTGCCTTCAACTTCCGTTCGGTCAAATGGGCGCTCATCGGCTGTGTACCTCTCCTCTTCACCATCCTGCTCATCTACGGGGTTGTGGGGTTCGCCGGCAAGGACTTCGACATGCCGATCTCCGTGTTGTCGTCCCTATCGCTCGGCATGGCGGTGGATTTCTCGATCCATTTCATCAGCCGGTTGAGGCAGCGGCTTGGGGAAACCGGCGCCGACGCCAGACGCGACTTGTCCGCGCTCAAGGAAGCGTTGCACTGGACGGCGGTCCGGCCCGGCAAAGGGATCATGCGCAACGCGGTGCTGTTTGCCGTGGCGTTCTCGGTGATGCTGTTCTCGCCGCTCACGCCTTACATCACCGTGGGCGCCTTCATCGTCAGCATGATGCTGCTCTCGGCGCTGCTCACCCTCCTTTACCTGCCGGCCCTGATCGTGCTGTCGAGGGAATGGCTGTTCAAGACAGGAGAACCGCAATGAAATCGTTCCGACCAACCGTCCTTTCTTTCTTCGCGGTAGCCGCAGTGCTGTGCGCACCGCCGGCGCGCGCCGCCGACTCCTCCGCCGACGAGATCGTGAAACGCTCCCTGGAGAGCTTCTACTATGCCGGCAACGACATGCGCGCCCGGGTGAGCATGAAGCTCATCAACGTCCAGGGCAAAGCGCGCGAGCGGGAAATGACCATGCTGCGCCTCAATCTCGGCAAGTCCGGCGACCAGCGTTATTACATCTACTTCCACGCCCCGGCCGACGTGAAGGGAACCTCCTTCCTCGTCTGGAAATATCCGGGCAAGGAAAGCGACCGCTGGATCTACGTGCCGGCGCTGAAGCTGGTGAAACGCATCGCGGCAGACGACAAGCGATCTTCATTCGTCGGCTCGGATTTCACCTACGAGGATGTCTCCGGGCGCAACGTGGAGGACGAGACGCATACCGTGATGCGCAAGGAGGACCTGGGCGGGCGTCCGACCTACGTCGTCGAGAGCAAGCCCAAGACGGTGATCGACTATTCGCGCCGCCTGTCCTGGATCGACTCGGAACGCTGGCTGCCCCTCAAGGAAGAATACTTCGACGCGCGCAACGAGCCGTTGCGCACCTTCACCGCCGACAAAGTGGAACAGATCGGCAAGTACTGGACCGCCACAGTACGTAGCATGAAGAACCTCCAGAGCGGCCACCGCAGCGAGGTTGTCTTCCGGGAAACCGAATTCGACGTCGGGATCAAGCAGGATATCTTCACCGAGCGCTACCTGCGGGATGCTCCCGCTCAATGGGTGCGCTAAGGGGTGCGCCGAGCCGGGAGTCGAAAACATGAGTAAAGGGGACCGGGCGGCACGAAACAGTTTCCTCGCCGGACCTCTCGCCGCATTCATGCTCGCGTCCGCGCCGGCCGCCACCGCGGCGGAAGGGGTTGCCTGGAACGGTTTCGTCCAATCCCACGTCGCAGCACGCACGAGCGGCGAGCATTGCCCCGACGGAACCGAATGCGACTTCCCGTCGGCCGAGCTGCGCGGCCAGCTCGAGACCGAGGGCAAGAATACCGCCGGGAACGCGGGCTTCCTCGGCCGCTTCGACCTGCTCCGCGACTTCACGCTCGACGACACACGCTTCGTGACGCGGGAACTTTACGGCGATTTGAGATCGGAGAAGCTGGCCGCACGACTGGGCCGGCAGGTGATCACTTGGGGCATGGGGGACTTGCTGTTCATCAACGACACGTTCCCGAAGGATCAAGTCGCGCTGTTTACCGGCCAACCGCAGCAATACCTCAAGCTCGGCAGCGACGCGCTCAAGCTGAACGCCTACCCCGGCCCGAACCTGGAATTGGTGATCGCCGGCTTCCGTCCGGACAACACGCCGACCAGCCGCCGCTTCGTCTTGGCCGATCCGCTGCCTGTCGGGCTGCCGCGCCGTGCGGAAGAGCCGGGCAGTGACCCCAACGAGCTTGAAATCTCCGGCCGGGTGTCAGGTTATCTCGCCAACTGGGAGCTCGCCGGCTACGTCTCGCGTACCCATTACCGAAGTCCGGCCTGGCGTGTGACCGGCAGCGAGATCGTCGGTACGTACCCGCGCCTCAACACCGCTGGCGCCAGCCTCACCGGGCCGATTGGCGCGGGGGTAGTCAGCGTTGAGGCGGGATATTACGATTCGCCACAGGATCGGGATGGGCACGATCCTTCCGTCGAAAACAGCCAGTTCAGAGGCCTCGTTGGATACTCGCGGCAAACGTGGGAGGACGCTACGCTCGGCTTGCAGCTCTACGGCGAATGGATGCGCGACTACGTCGCGTACCGGGAGACTTTGCCGGCCGGATTTCCCGTGAAGGATCGCCTGCGCAAGGTGGCGACGATTCGCTTCACGCAGTTCTTCGCGCACCAGACGGTCACCTTCAATCTCTTCGCCTTCGTGGGCCTGAGCGAGAAGGATCGCTACGTCATTCCTTCGTTACGCTACGCCTTCAGCGACAATCTCTGGGCCGAGATCGGCGCAAATCTTTTCGGGGGCAAGCGTAGCGGCATGTTTGGGTCACTGCAGGATAACAGCAACGTCTACCTCACCGTTCGATATGCCTTCTAGAAAAACGATCTGTCGCACAGTATGTCCGGCCGCGCGCGGCTTATGTCAATCCACTAAGGAGATCTCGGAAATGCAAACTGCAACAGGACTCACAGGGCGCATCGACACAACCGCGCTCGAGCAGAAGGTCAAGGCGATGTATCGCGATGTAGCCCTCGCTCCACACGGCGAGTTCCACTTCGAGATGGGACGTGCGCTCGCGGAGCGGCTTGGCTATGCGCCCGCCGACCTCGATGCTATCCCGAGCGAAGCCATCGACTCGTTTGCGGGCGTGGGCTACTACTTTGATCTCGCTCACCTGAAGCCGGGCGAGACGGTGGTCGATCTCGGCAGCGGGTCGGGGATGGACAGCTTCATCGCCGCCGGCAAGGTCGGCAAGACTGGCACCGTGATCGGCGTCGACATGACCGACGAGCAGCTCGCCAAAGCGGGGCGCCTGCGCGCCGCAGCCGGATTCGGCAACGTCACCTACCGCAAGGGCTACATCGACGCGACCGGACTTGCTGACGCGTCGTGCGACGCGGTTATCAGCAACGGCGTGATTAACCTCGCGCCGGACAAAAGCACGGTCTTCCGCGAGGCCGCGCGCCTGCTCAAGCCGGGAGGGCGGCTTGCCCTCGCCGACATCGTCACCGAAACGCAGCTGCCCGAAGGCATCACCTGCGACGTGACGCTCTGGGCCGCTTGCATCGGGGGCGCGATGCAGGTGGGCGATTACACCTCGGCGATCGAGGCAGCGGGGTTGCGCCTGACGCAAGTGAGGGATAACCCGCAGTACCAGTTCATTTCGAAGAACGCCCAAGGTGCGACGCGCAAGTATGGCGTGAAGAGCGTCTCGCTCGTCGCGACGAGGGATTGAACTCGCGGCCCGCCGGGACTGCGGCTGTGCCGCGCCTTCCGCCGATATGGCGACAGCCATGCCCGCGGTCGGGCTAGCTTACTCTTCGTCCCGATGACGCCGAGCCATCGATTGCATCATTGTGCCCCCGATTTATGCATCCGCACCAATTGAGGAACAAGGCCGCATGAGTCTATACAGCAAGTTCGTTCTTCCGTACCTCACCGATTTCGCGATGCGCGACAAGGCAGCGCGCGCTCGCCGCTCGCAACTCGTCCCCGGCGCCGAGGGCATCGTGCTGGAGATCGGTATCGGCTCGGGCCTCAATCTTCCGTTCTACTCTTCCGCGGTGAAGCATCTCCACGCCGTGGACCCCTCCCCGGAACTGCTGGCCATGACGCGCAAGAAGGTCGAGCCTATGACCTTCCCGGTTGACCTTCGTTGCGAATCGGCGGAGCGCCTGTCGCTGGACGGCCGGAGCGTCGACACGATCGTGATGACTTGGGCGCTGTGCACCATCCCGGACCCGGCTCGGGCGCTTCGCGAAATGCGGCGCGTTTTGAAGCCGCAGGGCCGGATGATCTTCATCGAGCATGGCCTGTCCCCCGACTCCGGAGTCCGGGCTTGGCAGAACGGCCTCAATCCGATTTGGAGCAAGGTGGCGGGAGGATGCAATCTCAACCGCAAGATCGACGATCTGCTCATCTCAAGCGGTTTCAACATCGTCGAACTGCGAACGGCCTATCTTCCGGGACCGCGCCCTTTGACGTACACCTATGAAGGGTGCGCGGTCCATTGACTGACCCGCTTGAACCCTGGCCCATCTGATCGTGGGAATCGGCGAACCGCGGCTTTGGTATTGCGACACCTACGGTGCGCTTCATGAAGAAAAGCTCCTACACCAACGTTGGCATCCCTTTGGCCCACCGCGTGGTGCTGATGGAGCGAGGTAGGTTTCAGCTGGTATAGGTCGCAGTGTAGGTCGAGCTATTGTGCAAAGAGCTTACGGTGGCGCACGTGAGCGGCCCATCGACGAACTGCGGGCTGCCCCGAAGCTCGCCGTCGCATATCCCCTATTGCATCGCTGCCTTGAAGTGCCGTCGCACTAGGTGATCGACGGACAATTTGCCGGGTCCGCGACAAAGCAGAACCAGCAGCATCGCGGCCCACTGGATGTGCGTCGGCCAGGCGAGAGGGTAGACGAAGATCTCGATGAACGACGTCATGCCAAGGAGAACCAGCGCCGCCGGGCGGGTGAGCAGCCCCAGCACGAGGAGCACCGGCGTGGTGAGCTCGATCGACGCCGCCATGTAAGCGGCGAATTCAGGCGTCAGCACTGGAACCTTGTATTCCTCGGTAAAGAGCTCGATCGTCGTGTTCCAGTTCGCGAGCTTGCTGGTTCCCGAGTTCCAGAACACCGTCGCGACCGCGAACCGCAGCGGCAAGGCGAGAAGCCAGTACGGCACCGACTCGAGCCAGCGAAGGGTGCGTCCGATCCTATCCATTGCGGGTCGCCCGGTCGGGGCGGAATTCAGAGCAGTCATGGGATGTTCCCGGTGTGGTCAGGTGGATGTTGCATCAAATTGAAATCGACGAAGCGGCCGGCTGCGAGATGGTCGGCGAGTAGCGCCGACGCGTCGAAGTCCCGAGCTTCATCGAGGGCGTTGGCGAGCGACCTGCCCGTGCATAGTGCCGAAGTGAAGCTCCACGCGGATTCGCTCATTCGACGTATCTCGACGCCGGTCGGCAGGCGCTGCACGAATAGCCACGCGGAGTCCGCGCCGGGATCGATCGCCGAGAGCGCCGCGTGGTCCTCCTCCAGCACCGCGCGCCAGATGAGATCCGCTGGATGATCTACGCGCACGAGGCTCAGCGAAGGGTGCGGCACAAGGCACACGCGTGCGCGTTCGGGTTCCCCGAGCGCCGCCAGGCGAAGGGGATCGAGCGGCTCCACGTCAGGGGCGTGAAGCGCGCGATTCACCGCCCATTCCAGCGCGGCGACGTCGGGCAGATAGGCAAGCGACGCGGCAGGCTCGAAATCGGAGAGGAATCCCGGAAACTCTTCGCCGTAGTCGTCGAGACACGCGCTCGTCGGCGGATGGGCTTCGATGAAAATGCGCGCGGCCCCCTCGAAGAACTCCGCGCCCACGAGGCGGTGCACTGCCGGATACGACAGGCGCAGTGCTGTCGTCAGCACACTCGCAAAGGTGTTGCGGTAGATGTCCAGCCGCTCAGCCGGGTCGATGCCACCGGGGACGACGTGCGCTGAGACCCCGTGGTCGTCGTGGACGACGAGGCTCTCGCGCATCGCGCGCTGCAGCTCAAGCAGCGAGGGCGTTGCCGTTTCCACTTTCAGCCTCTTCGATCAGCGCGGCGGCCTTTGCCGCCTCCTCCAGCAACACCGCCATCGGTGGCACGTCGGTGTCCCATTCGATCAGTGTCGGTACCGGTCCGAAGCGCGCGAGTGCCTCGGCATAGAGCGCCCACACTTCCGGTGCAACGCGCGAGCCGTGATCGTCGATGCGAATCGTTCTGGCGTCGTCGAGCCGTCGCAGGGAATGGCCGGCGAGGTGGATCTCACCCACCGCCGCCGCGGGCAGGGCGGCTAGGTAGGTTTGAGCCCGCCAGCCGTGGTTGCACGCGCTCACGTAAATGTTGTTCACATCGCAGAGAATCCCGCAGCCGGTGCGCCTGGCCACCTCGGCGAGAAATTCCCACTCGGGAATGGTCGAGTGACGGAATTGCAGATAGGTGGACGGGTTCTCGACGAGGATAGTTCGCTTCAGGCAATCCTGGACCTGCACGACGTTGCGGCAGACGATGCCGAGCGCCTCTTCGGTCATCGGCAATGGGAGCAGATCGGCAAGGTAGTTCCCGGCCGCGACGCTGAAGGAGAGATGCTCGGAGACCAGGTCCGGCTCGACGCGCCCGACCACCTCCCGCACGCGCGCGAGATGAACCGGATCGAGCCCCTCGGCGCTGCCGAGCGACAGGCTCGTGCCGTGCAGCGAAACCGGATAATCGCGACGGATCGCATCGAGCGTGGCCGGCGCCGTGCCGCCGCCCATGTAATTCTCGATGTGCACCTCGAACCAGGCCGCGGCGGGGTGCTCGTCGAGGACTTCCCGGTGATGGCGGAATCGCAGCCCGACCCCAGCCTCCGCCGGGATCGAGCCGCGCCCGCTTCGCGCCGGCAGCAGAGGAGAAGTCGACTGCCGGGTCACGATCAGGAGGCGGTCGTCTTGCCGCCCTGGATCTTGCTGCAATCCCCCGCCGGGAGCAGCACGAAGGACTTGGTATCGCGCCCTTTGGTCGCCTGCCCGGCGCAGGAATGCGCGCCTTCGGCGCAGTCGTTCTTGGCGACTGCGTTGATGCCGTAGCACTTCTCCAGCTTGTTCGCCATCGCGCGCGCCATGTTCTCCTTCACGGGGTCCTTCATTCCCTGCCCAAAGGAGGGGACGGCCTGCATCGCGAGAGCGAGTCCCACGGCGGAAGAAAGCGTCGAAGCAGCGAGTACGTATCGGTTCATAGGATTCCTCTATCTGTCGGGGCCCCGGGAATCGGGACCGTGACGGGAAATTCGATGCGACCCGACAAAAGGTTACCTGCCGAACACAGAAATAAATTTCGCCATGGAATCCGATCCCGGTGAGAAAATCCGTGCCATGCCTTCAAGCCCGCAAAGTGCTCCTCTGATTCTCAGTGTCGTAAAGGAGGCGGCCGAATCGTCGAGGACACGGGATCCGGCTCGACGCCCGGACCAGACGCTTGACTGGTCGATATACATGGCCCGCGCGCAGACAGGCGACCGGGAAGCCTATCGGCGATTGCTTGAAGAAATTACGCCGTATTTGCGTTCGCTTGCTGCGCGGCTGATTCAGAACCGGAGCGACATCGAGGACGCGGTCCAGGATACGCTGCTGACCCTGCATGCGGTACGCCATACCTACGACCCGATGCGCCCGTTCGGTCCGTGGTTGGTCGCGATTACCAGGCGTCGCATCGTCGACGGGCTGCGCCGCCGGGGACGCACTGCGTCGCGCGAGACTCCGCTCGAAGTTGAACATGAAACCTTTGCGGCGCCTGCAACGAACTTTCAGGAGGCGGCATCCGACGGCCGTGTACTCCGGGACACCCTGGAGCGTCTGCCGGCGGGCCAGCGAAACGCGATCCGGATGCTGAAGCTCGAGGAAATGTCGCTGAAGGAAGCGGCTGCGGCGAGCGGCACGTCGATCGCCGCACTGAAGGTCGCGACCCATCGCGGCCTGAAGAGTCTGCGGAAAATATTTGCAAAGCAAGGCAGAGAAAAATGATCGCGACACCAGACCTCATCGAATCGCTCGTCGCAGGCGCAGTCCCCGTCCGCCGCCTGCGTCCGCCGCTCGTTCGGGCCGCGGCATGGCTACTGTTCGCCGCGCTGATGCTCGCGTTGATGGTCGCCGTCCGAGGGGTACGGCCGGACCTCGGTCTGTCGCTGCGGCAGCTGACGTTTGCGATCGACATCGCTGCCTCGCTCGCCACTGGCATTCTCGCTGCCGTAGCGGCCTTCGTGGTCAGCCTTCCCGACCGGTCGCGCCTGTGGCTGTGGCTGCCGGTGCCCGCGCTCTTCGTCTGGATCGTCAACATCGGCTATGGTTGCCTCACGACCTGGGTGAACCTTCAGCCCGGTATGCATCTGGGAGACGAGACCGGATGCATCGCGGCGCTCGTCCTGACCGGCATGCCGTTGGCGTTCACCCTGCTCATCATGCTGCGTCACACGGCGCTGCTCAGTCCTATTCCGGTGGCGATCGCGGGTGGCCTCGCCGTAGCGGGCATCACGGCATCGGTACTGCCGCTCTTTCACAACCACGATGCGAGCATATTGATCCTTGTCTGGAATCTTGGAGTCGCGGCGCTGCTGATGGCGGCGGGCGGCGCTTTCGGGCGCCGGATGTTCGCCTGGGTCGCGCCGCGGTAGGTACGCCAATCTGAAGCGGAGATGAATATGGACAGACGTTCCCTACCGTCGCCGCGGCTAGCGCCGCTGCCGGAAAGTCATTCCCCGGAGCTGAAGGACAACTTCGAGTTTTCCAGGAAGAGCCTGGGCTTTGTTCCGAACAGCATGCTGATCATGCAAAGGAAGCCGAAGCTCGTGAAAGCCTTCAGCAAACTCTCCCAAGCGATCTGGGACCCGCAGTGCGAGGTGAGCCTTGGGTTCAAGCGCCTGGTCGGGCACGTTGCGAGCCGCGCGGCCGGGTGTGTCTACTGCATGGCCCATACGGCGGGCGGAGCACTGCATTTCGGGGTCGAGGCGCGCAGACTTGCGGCCGTCTGGGAGGACCGCACGAGCCCGCTCTTCACCGAAGCGGAGCGCGTTGCACTGGATTTCGCGCTCGCCGCCGCTTCCGTTCCCAACGACGTTACCGACGAAATGTTCGCCGATATGCGCAAGCACTGGAGCGAGAACCAGATCGTCGAGATCGCCGCGGTCGTGGCTTACTTCGGAT
>JBGPTG010000031.1:0-16793 GCA_041490545.1 Gammaproteobacteria bacterium | reverse complement strand
CTGCACCGCTGCCCGCCTGCACCGCCGCCCGGGCGCAGGCTAGAATGGAACCTCTCCGGCCGCGTCCGGTCAATCCCTAGCCCGGTCAACCCCCAGCCCGATGAATTTCCGCCGCCCCTTCGCCGTTCTCTTCCTTGCCCTGCTCGCGCCGGCCCTCGCCCCCGCGCAGCCCGCGACCGCCCTGCCCAAGGGCTTGACGCGCGTCACCGCGGTCGAGGGCGTCACCGAGTACCGGCTGGCGAACGGCCTCAAGGTCCTGCTCATCCCGGACCGGTCGATCGACACGGTCACCGTCAACGTCACCTACATCGTCGGATCGCGTCACGAAGGCTACGGCGAGACCGGAATGGCGCACCTGCTCGAGCACCTGATGTTCCGCGGCACGTCGCGCTTCCCCGGGATCAAGGCCGAGTTCCAGAAGCGCGGCGCGCGCTACAACGGCAGCACTTCCTACGACCGCACCAACTATTTCGAGACCTTTCCCGCCAGCGACAAGACCCTCGACTACGTGCTCGACGCCGAAGCCGACCGCATGGTGAACGCTCCGATCGCGAGGAAGGACCTCGACGCCGAGATGACGGTGGTGCGCAACGAATTCGAGTCCGGCGAGAACAGCGTCTTCAACGTGCTGCAAGAGCGCGTCGCGGCCAGCGCCTTCCTCTGGCACAACTACGGCAAAGCGATCATCGGCGCGCGCTCGGACATCGAAAACGTGCCGATCGAACGCCTGCAGGCCTTCTACCGCCGTTACTACCAGCCCGACAACGCCGTCCTGCTGATCTCGGGAAACATCGCCGAAGCGACGGCGCTCGGCCTGGCTCAGAAGCGCTTCGGCCGCATCCCCAGGTCCGCGCGCGTGCAGCGCGACACGTATACGGTCGAGCCCGTCCAGGACGGCGAGCGCACGGTGACGCTGCGGCGCGCCGGCGACGTGCAGATGGTCTCGGCGTTCTACCACATGCCCCCGGGCAGCCACGCGGACTACGCCGCCGTCGACGTGCTGGTGGCGGTGCTCGATCACGTGCCCTCGGGCCGGCTGCACAAGGCGCTGGTCGAGACCGGCATCGCCAGCTCGATGTTCGGCACCGAGAGCCAGCAACGCGAGGCGAGCTTCGCCTATTTCGGCGCGAGCGTCAGGCAGGACGCGTCGCTCGAAGCGGCGCGCGACGCCATGCTCAAGGTGCTGGAAGGATTCGCCGCCAACCCGGTGACCGAGGACGAGGTCGAGCGCGCGCGCACGCGGTTGGTGAACGACATCGAGCTGACGGTCGCCGACTCGCGGCGGCTCACCAGCGTGCTCTCGGAAACCGTCGGCATGGGCGACTGGCGGATGCTCTACCTGCACCGCGATCGCCTCAAGCAGATCCGGGCCGCGGAAGTGCAGAGCGCCGCGCTGCGCTACCTGAAGTCCTCGAACCGCACCGTGGGGATGTTCTTTCCCACCAAGACGCCGGACCGCGCCGAGATCCCGCCGGTGCCGGACCTGGCGGCGATGCTCAAGGACTACCGCAGCACCGAAAGCGTCGCTCAGGGCGAGGTCTTCAACCCGACGCCCGCGAACATCGAGGCGCGCGTGATCCGCAAGACCCTGCCCGGCGGCATGCAGCTCGCGCTGCTGCCGAAGAAGACCCGCGGCGGCACGGTGATCGCGCAGCTCTCGCTGCAGTGGGGCGACGAGCAGAGCAAGATGAACCGCGCCGCCGCCTGCGGCACCACCAGCGCGATGCTGCTGCGCGGCACGCAGCAGAACACGCGCGAACAACTGCGCAACCGCTTCGACCGGTTGAAGTCGCGCGTCGGCGTCGGCGGCGACGGCGGCTCGATCGAGACGGTCAGGGACAACCTGCCCGAGACGTTGCGCCTCATGGCCGAGGTGCTGCGCCAGCCCTCGTTCCCGCCCGAGGAACTCGAGCAGCTGCGCCGGGCTTCGCTCGCCGGCATCGATACGCAGCGCAGCGACCCGAGCGCGCTCGCCGGCCTGGCGCTGTCGCGCCACTTGAATCCCCTGCCGCCGGAGCACTGGCTGTACACCGCGACGCTCGATGAACGCAGCGCGCGGCTGAAGTCGCTCAGCCTCGATGCCGTGAAGAAATGCTACAGCGACTTCTACGGAGCCTCCGACAGCCAGCTCGCCGTGATCGGCGACTTCGATCCAGAGGCGATCTCGCGCCTGGCCGCGGAGCTCTTCGGCGACTGGAAGAGCCCGCGAGCGTACGCGCGCATTCCGCGGCGCTACGCCGAGGTCCCGGCGCTCAACGACACGATCGTCACGCCGGACAAGGCCAACGCCGTGCTGCGCTCCGGGATGCTGCTCAAGCTGCGCGACGACAACCCCGACTACCCGGCGCTGCTGCTCGGCAACTACGTTCTCGGCGGCTCCTCGGATTCGCGCCTGGTGCGCCGCGTCCGCGAGAAGGAAGGCCTCTCCTACAGCGTCGGCTCGTTCCTCTCCGCCGACAGCTTCTTCGAGCGCGGCAGCTTCGGAATCTTCGCTATCTACGCCCCGCAGAACCGCGCGCGGGTCGAAGCCGCGGTCGGCGAGGAACTCCGCAAGGCGCTCGCCGAGGGCTTCAGTGCCGAGGAAATCGACGCCGGCAGGAAAGGCCTGCTGCAGGCGCGGCAGCTGGCGCGATCCAACGACGAAGCCCTGGCGGGCCGGCTCGCCTCCTACCTCGTGCTCGGGCGCAGCTTCGCCTGGGACGAGCAGCTCGAGGCGCGCCTCGCCGCGCTGACTCCCGCCGCGGTGGCCGAGGCGCTGCGCCGTTATATCGATCCGGCGAAGCTCTCGAGCGTCAAAGCCGGGGATTTTTCCGGCGTTGCAGCGAACCCGGGCGGACCGGGGCGAACGAACTGAGCCAATCAAAACCGGGGACAGACCACCATTTTCGACTCGGGCGAGAGGGTATGGATGCGCAGCGAAGGAAACTAGTGGTCTGTCCCCGGTTTCCTCTGGTAAAACGGGTCACTTCAGTTCTTCGTAGCGGATCCGGAGTATCTCGACACGCTCGCTCCCGGCGGGCGTCTGCAGCGTCACCACGTCGCCTTCGCGCGCCTTGAGCATCGCGCGCGCGATCGGCGACACCCAGGAGACGCGGCCGCGCGCCGGGTCGACCTCGTCGGTGCCGACGATGCTCACTCGGTGCTCCGCCCCGGCGTCGTCGGTGTAGTCGACGCTGGCGCCGAAGAAGATCCGGTCCTGGTCCTGGTCGCGCGGATCGACGACTTCGGCGATTTCCAGGCGCTTGATCAGGAAGCGCAGGCGACGCTCGATCTCGCGCAGCCGCTTCTTGCCATACAGGTAGTCGGCGTTCTCCGAGCGGTCGCCGTTGGACGCCGCCCAGGCGATGGTCTTGAGCAGTTCGGGACGCTCGGCTTCGACAAGCTTTTTCAGCTCGGATTTGAGCCGCGCATGGCCCGCCGGCGTGATGTAATTCTTCGTGCCCGGCGGGGCCTGCAACTCGATCTCCGGCGCCTCCTCCGGCGCATCGTCTTCGCGGGTAAAGGCCTTGCTCAAGGGATGCCCACCGTCATCGCTGCGGGGCTCAATTATAATAGGCGTTCATCCCACAGGCTGGCCGGACGTTCCTCCGGGAGGACCGATGAAGCTCAACAGCAAGCGCTCGCGCGAGATCACGCTCTTCGTCCTGGTGGCGTTAACCGCGATCATGGCGAATCTCCCGGAGGACATGCTCGAGCGCTTCGATGCCGACCGCAATTTCCTGCTTGGACTGCTCGCGCTGACGGTGTTCATCGCGCTGTTCCTGTATCTCAAAGCCCAGTTCTTTTTCCTGGTGGTGCTGCTGGCGGTCGCCGCCAACATGCCTGGTGAAATCGCCGAGAGCCTCGGCATTTCGAAGTGGCCGCTGGTGATCGCCATGGCCACCATGGTCGGCTTCTCCCTCATAAACTACGTCGTCGACCTCCTGCCGACCGGGCTGGAGGGTAAGCCCAAGGAACAGAGCGCCGAAGGCATCCGCGTGCTGTTCTACGCCATCGAGAAAGGCAATCTGGTGTACGCGCAGAAGGTCCTGTCGCAGAACTTCGACCCGAACCTGGTCGCCGAAAACGGCTATACGCCGTTGATGTATGCCGCGGCGCGCGGCGACGTGAAGATGGTCGAGTTGCTGCTGCGGAACGGCGCCGACGTCAACCTGGTGAGCAACGACGGCGACACCGCCATCGAGCTCGCGCTCCGGATCGGCTCGCAGGAATGCGCCGAGATCCTCAAGCAGGCGCGCGCCGAGCAGCTGGCGCGCGAGCAGGCCGCGGACGCCAGGCAGGCCGTCCAGGGAAGCCCTGAATAAGTCGGACCGAAGCACGCGGGCGCCTGCCTCGCGACGCAACTCGTGCCTGTTCAGACTTTCCCTGGGCAATCCCCTTTCCTGAATTGGTAACGAAGTGTTTCAGCACCTGCCTGGCGCGGAACTTCGCCGGACGCGCGCTGCCCAATGCGCGTACCTGACCCACCTTCGGAGAGAATCCCCATGTTCAAGAAGCGTTTCGTCCTTACCGCTTGCGCCGCCGCCGTCGTGCTGGGGTTCGCCGCGGGCGTTTCCGCCCCCATATCGAGTTCGCGGGCCGACCAGCCGGCGCCGCCCGTCGCTGCCGCGCCTGCGCTCGCGCGCTCCCTTCCCGATTTCAGCGTGCTCGTCGAGCAGTACGGCCCGGCCGTCGTCAACATCAGCACTACCGCGCGGGTGAAGACCCAGTCGCAGCAGTTCCAGGCCGAGCCGGGCGATCCCTTCTACGAATTCTTCCGCCGCTTCCAGAATCCCGGACCGCAGGGCGGGGGCGACTCGGTGCGCCGCGGCGTGGGCTCGGGCTTCATCGTCAGCGCCGACGGCTACATCCTAACCAACGCGCACGTCGTCGACGACGCGGTCGAGGTGACTGTCAAGCTGACCGACAATCGCGAGTTCCAGGCCAGGGTGCTCGGCGTCGACAAGCGCACTGACGTGGCACTGGTGAAGATCGACGCGAAAGGCCTGCCGGCGGTGCGTATCGGTGATCCCTCGAAGGCGCGGGTCGGCGAATGGGTCGCCGCCATCGGCTCGCCGTTCGGCCTGGAGAACACCGTTACCGCCGGGATCATCTCGGCCAAGTCGCGCTCGCTGCCCGATGAGACCTACGTGCCCTTCATCCAGACCGACGTGGCCATCAATCCGGGCAATTCCGGCGGGCCGCTGTTCAACATGGCGGGCGAGGTGATCGGCATCAATTCGCAGATCTACAGCCGCACCGGCGGTTACATGGGCCTGTCGTTCGCGATTCCGATCGACGTGGCCATGAAGGTGAGGAACGATCTGCAGAAGTTCGGCAAAGTCAGCCGCGGCAGGCTCGGCGTCACCATCCAGCCCCTGACTCAGGATCTCGCCGATTCCTTCGGCCTGAAGAAGGCGCAAGGAGCGCTGGTCAGCGCAGTCGAGCAGGGGAGTCCGGCGGAAAAGGCCGGCGTCAAGACCGGCGACATCATTCTCGCGGTCGACGGCCACGGCATAGACCAGTCCATCGACCTGCCGCGCATCATCGGCGAATCGCGGCCCGGCACCGCAGTGAAGCTCAGGATCTGGCGCCAGGGCGACACGCGCGAGCTGTCGGCCTCGCTCGGCGAGATCCCGGCCGAGAAAGTCGCCTCCGCCTCGGGCGACACCGGGGGAAAACCGGGCAAACTCGGCGTCGCGGTCCGCCCGCTCACCGCCGAAGAGCGCAAGGAGATCGGCGCCGAAGGCGGATTGCTGGTCGAGGCGGCCGAAGGCCCCGCGGGCCGCGCCGGCGTCCAGCCGGGCGACGTCATCCTCGCGCTGAACAACCAGCCGGTGAAGAATGTCGATCAGCTGCGCCGCCTGGTCGACCGCTCGCGCGGCAGCGTCGCGCTGCTGATCCAGCGCGAAGGCAGCAAGATCTACGTGCCGGTCCGCCTCGGCTGAAGGCGGCACGCATCGCAACCGCGCCCTTCGTGGCGCGGTTTTTTTTCGCCCGTCGTCGGTATTCTTCCGGGCGGCGCCGGAGACGGTGAACGACCGCAGCTCCGGGCGCTGCTGTTAGAATCGGCCGGACCCCGAGGAGAACGCCATGGCCGCGCCCCGCCACCTGCAGTTCGACACGCTCAGCCTGCATGCTGGCCAGCGACCCGATCCGGTGACCGGCGCGCGCGCCACGCCGATCTATTTCACCACGTCGTTCGTCTTCCGCGATTCCGACCATGCAGCAGCGCTGTTCAACATGGAGCAGGCCGGCCATGTCTACTCGCGCATCTCCAACCCGACCAACGCGGTGCTCGAGGAGCGCGTCGCGGCGCTCGAAGGCGGAGTCGCCGGCATCGCCACCGCGAGCGGCCAGGCGGCGCTGCATCTCGGCCTCGCCACCATCGCCGGCGCCGGCTCGCACGTGGTCTCGTCCTCCGCCCTCTACGGCGGCTCGCACAACCTGCTCGCCTACACGCTGCCGCGCTTCGGCGTCGAAACGACATTCGTCGCACCGCGCGATCTCGATGCCTGGAAGAAGGCGATTCGCCCGAACACGAAGCTGCTGTTCGCCGAGACGCTCGGCAATCCGGGGCTGGACGTGCTCGACATTTCCGCCGTCGCGGCGATCGCGCACGAACACGGCATTCCGCTGATGGTGGACTCGACCTTCACAACGCCCTGGCTGCTGCGGCCTTTCGATCACGGAGCGGATCTTCTGTTTCACTCCGCGACCAAGTTCCTCGGTGGCCACGGCGTGGCAATCGGCGGCGTGCTGGTGGACGCCGGCACCTTCGACTGGGAGGCTTCGGGAAAATTTCCGGAGCTGACCCGGTCGTATGCCGGGTTTCACGGCATGAACTTCGCCGAAGAATCCACGGTGGCGCCGTTCGCGCTGCGCGCCCGCCGCGAAGGCCTGCGCGATTTCGGCGCCTGCATGAGCCCGGCGACCGCGTTCCAGATCCTGCAGGGTATCGAGACGCTGCCGCTGCGCATGGAGCGCCACGTGGCGAACACGCGCAAGGTGGTCGCGTTTCTGGACGCCCACCCAGGCGTGGCCTCCGTGTCCTACCCCGAGCTGCCCTCTCACCCCGACCATGCCCTCGCGAAGAAACTCCTGCCGCGCGGCTGCGGCGCGGTGTTCAGCTTCGACCTGAAAGGCGACCGCGCGGCCGGGCGGCGCTTCGTCGAGGCGCTGCGCGTGTTCTCGCACCTCGCCAACGTCGGCGATGCCAAGTCGCTCGTTATCCATCCGGCGAGCACGACGCACTTCCGCATGGACGCGGACGCGCTCGCCGCCGCGGGCATCACCGAGGGCACGCTGCGCCTGTCGATCGGCCTGGAAGATCCCGAGGATCTCTTCGAGGATCTCGGACGGGCCTTGAGCGCGGCGCAAAAGGCCTGATCGTGGAATTCAGCGTCGCCGGCGCGCGCGCCTACGCCTACTGCGGCGGCCGGGCATTCGACGCCGCCCTGCCCGCGGTCGCGTTCCTCCACGGCGGCGCTCAGGATCACAGCGTGTGGATCCTGCAGTCGCGTTACCTCGCGCATCACGGCTACGGCGTGCTCGCGCTCGATCTTCCCGGCCACGGCCGCAGCGGCGGCGCACCGCTCTCGCGCATCGCCGACATGACCGACTGGGTTATCGCGCTCCTCGATGCGGCCGGGGTCAGGACCGCCGCGCTTGTCGGCCACAGCATGGGCTCGCTGGTCGCGCTCGACTGCGCCGCGCGCCATCCGCAGCGGGTGAGCCGCATCGCGCTCCTCGGCACCGCTTTCCCCATGCGCGTCTCGCCCGCGCTGCTCGAGGCCGCGCGCGGCAACGAACCCGCTGCGCAGTACATGATCAACGTCTGGTCGCATTCCGCGTACGCCCACTACCCGAGCAACCCGGGTCCCGGCTTCTGGGTGATCGGGGAGAACCTGCGTCTGATGCAGCGCCAGAAGCCCGGCGTGCTGCACGCCGACTTCGCCGCCTGCAATGCCTACGCCGACGGCCTGGAGCGCGCCGCGCGGATCCGCTGCCCCGCGCTGCTCCTCCTCGGCAAGCGCGACGCGATGACGCCGGCGCGCGCGGCATCGGACCTGGTACGAGCGATCCCCGGCGCGAAATCGGTCGTGCTTGAGGACTGCGGCCACAGCCTGATGGCCGAGAAGCCCGACGCGGTGCTGAAACACCTCGCCGCTTTCCTCGAAATTTCTCCGCACAAGGCGGCGCTGCCGTGAAGCGCCTGCCCTTCGCGCTGGCGCTCGCCGCGCCGTTCGCGTGCTTCGCGCAGGCTCCCGAACCCGAGCTCATCCTGCTCGGCGCCGCGCTGCGCTCGCGCCCGGCCTACGACGGCTCCGCCTCGCAGCGCGCGGAACTCATTCCCGTGGTGCGCTACTACGGAAAACCCTGGTTCGCGCGCACCACCCAGGGGATTCTCGAAGGCGGGGCGCGGATCGAGCCCCTGCCCGGCCTCGCGCTGGGCGCGCAAATCGCCTACGAGGGCGGACGCAGGACGAGCGAGTCGGAGTTCCTTCGCCAACATGACCTTCCGGACATTCGTCCTGGGGCATCGTTCGGCGTCCACCTCGAATGGGACAGCCGCATCGGCCCGATGCCGCTGACGTTGCTTGCGCGCGTGCGGCAGCACGCCGATTCCGCGCGCGGCGCGCAGGTCGACCTGCGCGCGACCGCAGGACTCTTCCATCGCGGCGGCTTCACCGCCGGCGCCTACTTCCAGGAAACCTGGGCGAGCGCGAAGTCGGCGCAGGCCTGCTACGGCATCGCGCAGCAGCAGGCGACGGCGTCCGGGCTCACGGCGTTCGAGCCCGGCGCAGGCGCGCTGTTCACCTCGGTCGGCCTGCTGTGGTCGGCCGAAATCGGCAAGGACTGGATGGCGGTGGGCAGCGCCGAGCGGCGCGAATTGCGCGGCGACGCCGCGCGCAGCCCGCTCGCCGAGCGCAGCTGGAACTTCTACGCGGGCGCGGGACTCGCCTACCGCTTCTGAGTCGGCGGGCGGCGCGGTATACTGGCCGCTTTACGGCACCCGACGGAGCGCTCCAGAGTGCAGCAGGCCGTTACCCACCGCTCAGCGAAAACGCAAGCTGCGCCGCTGGCCGCCGTGCGCGGCGAAATCCGCGCGGCGCTGGAAGCGGCCCGCGTGCGGGTGTTCGCCGCGATCGGCGCCCACCCGCGCCCCGTCGCCGGCTGCGACGTCGAGTTCAACCGCCTGCTGGAGGACCGCGCCCGTCTCGCGCAGGAACTCGCGCGGATCGATACGCTCGAGCGTTCCGAACTCGAAAGACTCATCGGCGACTCCCCGGACCTCGACGCGGCGACCCGGCACAGACTTCGTACCTCACTGCAACGCCCCTCTGCCGTCGATTGACCCGACCGGCGGGGAGCCGGCGCGGCGCCACTGCCTGCGCCCGAGCACCGCGCAAATCCGATCGCATGCCCCATGCGACGCTCCCTGATCAAGACGCGGCCAATTCCATCGGCCTCCCGCGCCGGATCTCCGACACCTCCGGGAATTCACTACAGCAAATGTCGTGAATCCCTGACAGCACGAGACCACAACCCGCCCGAATGCCGAAGCCCTGGTGCAATCCGAAACCGGAAGGTATAAATTGCACTGCGCAAGCGGCACAAAAAGGGAGCTTTCCGAATGAAAACAGACCGCTGTCCCAAGCGACGCCCCCCTGAGCAGGACCGGACTTCCGGCCTACTGCTCCATGGGATTGATTCAACGTTGCTACTGGGGCAGCGACATGACGGTCGCCTTTGACAAGGCAACCTATAGGCAGCGCATCGCCCAATTCGCCGAAGAGCTGCCGTTCCTCTCCGAGAGCGACAAGGACTGGGTGATGGGCAAGGCGATCCTGCAGCGCTTGAAGTGGGCGTAGCGCGCTGTGTGCGAACAGCGTGTTTTCGGCAATGGTGAACAGCATAAGAGGTCAGCCCGGTCGGCGGTTCCGAAACGATGACGGAGTCAAAGTGAGATCTGACCACGCGCTCGAGATCGGACGCGCCGATAAGCAGCGCGTGTTTGGTTTGTACCTCCGAGTGATCGCCTTGGTCTCGCTGCTCGCTGCCTCCGGCGCGCTCCATGGCCAATACCCTTCGAAGCCGATAACGCTGGTCGTACCGTTCAGCGCGGGGAGCGACGCCGATCTGGCGGCGCGCAATCTCGCCGAGCACGCGGTGAAATACCTGGGCAATCATGCGATCGTCGTCGTCAATCAGCCGGGCGCATCCGGCGCGATCGGCACCCTGGCGGTGCGCAACGCGCCGGCCGACGGTTACACGCTGCTGCTGGCGCGCATCGCCTCGCAGGTGATCCTGCCGGCGACGGACGCAAAGACACCGTACCAGTGGAACGATTTCACCCTGCTCTCGGTGCTCGAGGTGAACCCCTACGTGTGCGCCGTGAAGGCCGACGCGCCCCACAAGTCGATGAAGGAGCTGGTCGACGACATCGCGAAGCACCCCGGCAAACTCAATTTCGCCACTGTCGGTGCGGGCACGCTGCAGAACTTCGGACCGCAGTATCTTTTCTCGCTCCTCGGGTTGCCGAAGGAGGCTGCCGTCGGCGTCCCGTACAAGGGCTCGGGCGATCTCACCACCGCGTTGCTCGGCGGCCAGGCGCAGTTTGCCTGCAGCAATCTTGGCGCCCTCCTTCCCCATTTCAAGTCCGGAACGCTGCGAGCGCTCATGACCACGACGCGGGAGCGCCTGCCGGAGTTGCCCGAGGTACCCACCGCGCGCGCCCTCGGCTGGCCCGGGATGGAAAGGCTCGCCGCGTGGTCGGCCCTGGCGGGCCCGCCGCGGCTGCCGAAGGAAGTGGTGGAGCGCTGGACCGATGCGCTCGCAAAGCTCGCGCGCGACCCGGACTGGCTCGCCCGCAACCAGAATCTGGGCGGCATTCCCGCGATCCGTTCGCCGGCGGAAACCGAAGCCTTCGTGCGCGAGCAGTACCAGCTCTACGAGCAGCTCGCGCTTCGCCTCGGCCTGCGCTCCCGGTAGTTCTGCATCGTCACTGGCGTCATCATGCTCGTCCAGCGATCATGATCTCCCGGCTTGCGCGCCCTGACGCGCGCCAACGTCGCGGATTTCAGTCGCGCAGATCGAGCAGCACCGGCTGGTGGTCCGAGGCGTCGGTGGCCGTGTCAACAGCGACATCCGCGACCCGCCCGGCGAGGTCTTCGGTGACGAAAATGAAATCGCAGGCAAACGCCGCACCCGGCCATTGCCCCTTATCGTTGACCCCCAGCGTCGGCGCGTGAGGCGTGCCGGGGCGGCGCAGCGACCAGGCGTCGCGGTAGGCGGGGACGCCTGGCCCTAGCGATTCCTGCAGACGCGCGTACATCGCATCTTCGGGCCGGAAGTTGAAATCGGCGGTGAGCACGCTCGAGGCCGGGCGCGGCATGTACCGGATGGGCCCGGCGGACTTCTGCGCTTCGGTGGGAGGGACCGCGTGTCCCGCCGCCTCGATCTGCAGCTCGCGCAGCCGCTCGAGCTGCGCCGCGCGCTGCCTCACCGAGTAGTACTCCAGGTGCGTGGTGGTCACGCGCAAAGGCCCTGAAGCCGACTCGAGCACGACTTCTATCGCCACGCGCTGCATGCTCGGCGCCGCGGCATCGGCCGGCCAGGGCAGCAGATGGCGGAACGCCTGCAGCACCGGCAGGCGCGTAAACACCGCGTTGCCGAATTCGCGCCGCCCGCCCGCCGTCGCAAGCACATCGGTCGCCACACCCTCGACCAGCGCGTATTCCGGCAGCAGCGCTGCGAGCGCCCCGAACTGGTCCTCCCCGGAGCTTCCCGCGAGATCGGGATAATTGCGCGCGACTTCCTGCAGGCACAGCACGTCGAAATCGGCCATGTCCCGCGCCACTCTGGCGATACGCGACGGATCGACCCGGCCGTCGCAGCCGCGGCACCACTGGATGTTCCAGGTGATAAGCTTCACGCCGTCACTGCCTGATTGTTGTTCTTCTTGGGAACTCAGATTTCGCGAACCAGATTCTGACAGGACCGAGCATGAAAGGAAACCTCCCTGGCCTGGCCAGTCTGGCGTTCATCGCGCTGTCGGCCGCGCCTTTCGCCGCCGCGCAGCGGCTGCCCCTCGATCGCATCAAGCTGCCGCCGGGCTTCGAGATCGCCGTTTTCGCCGAAAACGTGCCGAACGCGCGCGCTCTCGCCGCCGGCAGGAACGTCGTCTTCGCCGGCAGCACCGCGGGGCGCGTCTACGCGGTGCGCTATCGCGATGCCAAGGCGACGCGGGTGGTGCCTCTCGCGGAGGGTCTCAACCTGCCCAACGGCGTGGCGCTGCGCGACGGCGCGCTCTACGTGGCCGAGGTCAACCGCATCCTGCGCTTCGACGATATCGAGGCGCAGCTCGATTCGTTTGCGACGCGGAAGTCGAAACCGGCGGTCGTCACCGACCGTTTCCCGCGCGAGACGCATCACGGTTTGAAATTCATCCGCTTCGGCCCCGACGGCTGGCTCTACGTGCCAGTCGGCGCGCCGTGCAACATCTGCGAGCCCGACGCCTCGCGTTACGCGCTCATCTCGCGCATCCGTCCTGACGGCTCGGGTTACGAGGTGTTTGCGCGCGGCATCCGAAATTCGGTGGGTTTCGACTGGGAGCCGCGCACCAGGGAACTCTGGTTCACCGACAACGGCCGCGACATGCTCGGCGACGACCTGCCCTCGGACGAACTCAACCACGCGGCGAAGTCCGGCATGCATTTCGGCTACCCGTACTGCCACCAGGGCGACACGCCGGATCCCGAATTCGGCCGCAAGCACGCGTGTTCGGAATTTTCGCCGCCCGTCGCGCGGCTCGGCGCGCACGTGGCCGCGCTCGGCATGCGCTTCTACACGGGTGAAAGCTTCCCGGCCGAGTACCGCAACAACATCTTCATCGCCGAGCATGGCTCGTGGAACCGCTCGCGCAAAGTTGGCTACCGCATCGTGCGCGTCGCCGTCGAAGGCGGGCGGGTGCTGAAGCACGAGGTGTTCGCCGAAGGCTGGCTGCAAGGCGAATCCGCCTGGGGCCGTCCGGTGGATCTCGAAGTCATGCCCGATGGTTCGCTGCTCGTGTCGGACGACCACGCGGGAGTGATTTACCGGATCGCCTATCGCGGGCAGTAGGCGCGCCGCGCGCCCGGTTCCGGCCAGAGGCGAGACTCAGCGTTCGCGCGCTGCTTCCTGGAAGGCTTTGGTGACTGGGGAGAGAAGGTACTCAAGTACGGTGCGCGTGCCCAGGTGGATCTCCGCCGACACCTGCATTCCCGGTGCCAGGCTGTACTTCTGCCCGTCGGCCTCGAGAAACTGGTTCTTGAGGTTGACCAGGGTGCGATAGGCAAGCGGTGTCGCGCCCCCCTTCGCCTGACCCTGCCCCGCCGCCGCACCGGCGCCGGGATTCTGCTCGGCGGAGTCGGCGCCGACGTGGGCCACCTGCCCGTCGAGCATGCCGTACTTCTGGAAGGTGAACGCGGCGAGCTTGATCCTCGCGGCTTGAGTTTCGCGCACGAAGCCGATATCGTCGTTCTTCACCCACACCTCCGCGCGCAGAATCTCGTCCTTCGGGACGAGGGTCATGAGGATGGTGCCCGGGCTGGTGACGGTGCCTACCGTGTGGGTCGCGAGGTCCTTCACGACCCCGTCCTGCGAGGCCCGCAGTTCCAGATACTCCTGCCGGTGCTCCTGCTTGGCGAGCTCCTGCGCCGCCTTCTCCGCCTGCGATGCCAGGTCCACGCGTTCGGTCTGCAACGCTCGCCGGTAGTCGTTGCCGATCTGCTCGATCTTCTTTTCTTCCTGCTCGATGGTGGAGCGCGCCGAAGCGATGGTCGCCTCCTGCGCCAGCAGGTCCTGCTCCTTTTCGATGCGCTCGCGCTGCTTGTCGGTGTACATGAGCCTGCCGGCGAAGCCGTCGCGCGCGAGTTTCTCGTACGCGGCTTCCTGCTCGCGGTAGTGCGGCAACACCTGCATCAATTTCTTCTGCACAGCTTCGGCGCCGGTCAGGTCGTGCCTGGCTTTGTCGAGCGTGGCGCGCTCCTGTGCGAGCGCGTTCTCGTAGGCCTGGCGGTTGGCCGCGTACTGCGCAAACACCTGCGTGAAGAGTTCAACCGGCTCCTCCGCTCGCCGCGTGAAGGGCGCACCGGCAAGCTGCGCGTCGATGCGCCGCAGCGCGATGTGCTTGTTCTTGTAGTCCGCCGTGAGCGCCTTCAGGTCCGAGTCGGAGAGCGTGGTGTCCATGCGCATCAGCACCTGCCCGGCCTTCACCAGCTCGCCCTCCTTCACCAGGATTTCCTTCACCACGCCGGAATCGGTCGGCTGCACGATCTTGAGATAAGTGTCGGGCACGAGCTTGCCCTCGGCGACGGCGACGATATCGAGATTGCCGAGCGCCGCCCAGGCGATCAGCGCCACGATGAACGCAAGCGTCACCCACAGCACGCGCCGGCCGAGAGGATTTGGCGGCGCATCCTGAAGCCGCACGATCGCGGGCTGGAAATCGCGCGGATCGGCCTGGATGCGATCGCCCAGGCGCTCGACGATTCGCGCCGCGCCGGCGAGGGCTGAGCGCTTTTCCCGGGAGAGAGGAGTTCCTGATGGTTCGGTCATGATTCGTGCCTCAGCTCAGCGGCGAGACCCCATCCTGCAGCGATGCCAGCGGCCTCAAGGTCTGCGCCTGCGTCCCGAACCCCGCCCCCGTCACCACGTCCTGCGCCTTGTCGAAGCCGATCCCCGCCACCGTGCCGTTGAGGCCGTAGTAGTAAGCAAGGTCTCCACCCAAGGCGGCCGTGTCGCTCCCGGCCAACTGGAACTGCGTGAGGCCATTGGTCAGCGCCCAACTGGTCAAGGTCGGGTTGGCAGCCAGCGCCGCGTCGAACGCCCCCACCAGACTCTGGAAGTTGAACTTCTCCACCTTGTTGTCCAGCAGCACATTGCCCCCGGCCGGGTTGAACCCGGTCATGGCTTCGGCCACCACCTGCAGGTTGAGCACGTTCTTGTTCGCCGAGGCCGCATACCAGTTGGTGAAGGTGATCTTGTCGGTGGCGCTGACGTTCAGAACCAGGTTGTTGGCGCTCTTCTGGAAGGTGAGGTTTGCGTAGTTCAAGGCTGCCCCGCCCAGGGACAAGGTGTCGTCGATGCCGCTACTCGGGTTGACCGAGTCCTGGCCGTCGCCGGCGTTGAAGGCGAGCACATCGGCGCCGTTGCCGGTGCTGATGGTGTCGTTGCCCGTGCCCCCCATGAAGAAGTCGGCCGACGTGCCGCCCGTGAGCGTATCGGTCCCCGCCCCGCCGTTGAGGTAGTTGCCCCCTGAGGTATCGGTGAGGATGTCGTTGCCGGCCCCGCCTTCGAGCACGTCAAAGCCACCGGACCCGTTCAGGGTGTTGTTACCTGTATTGCCTCTGACGAGGTTGTTCAGCGTGTTCCCCGTGCCGTTGATCGCGGTGGTCCCAGTGAGGACGAGGTTCTCGACGTTGTTCCCCAGGGTCAGCGTCACCGCGCTCTGGATGGTGTCGTTGCCTTCGTTCAGGTTCTCGGTCACCACGTCGGTGGTCACATCCACGAAATAGGTATCGTCGCCTGTGCCTCCCACCATGCTGTCGGTGCCCGCCCCGCCGTCGAGCGTGTCGTTGCCCGCAGCGCCGGTGAGCGTATTGGCAGCACTGTTACCCGTCAGCACGTTGTTGAGCGTGTTGCCCGTGCCGTTGATCGCGGTGGTGCCGGTGAGAGTCAGATTCTCGACGTTGGCGCCCAGTGTGAAGGCGATCGAACTCTGCACCGTGTCGGTACCTTCGTTGGCGTTCTCGACCACGCTGTCCCCGGTGCCGACGACGTAGGTGTCGTTGCCCGCACCGCCGGTGAGCACGTTCGCTGCGCTGTTGCCCGTGAGCACATTGTCCAGCGCGTTACCGATGCCGTTGATCGCGGTAGTACCGGTAAGGGTGAGGTTCTCGACATTGGCTGCGAGCGTGTAGGTCACCGAACTGTTGACCGTGTCGCTGCCTTCGTTGAGATTCTCGGTAACCACATCGGCCGCGTTGTCGACCACGTAGGTGTCGTTGCCAGCGCCGCCAATCAGCGTGTCCGCGCCGGTCCCGCCGTCCAGCGTGTTGTTGCCCGAGTTGCCGGTGATCGAGTTGGCCAGCGTGTTGCCCGTGCCGTTGATCGCGGCTGTATCCGTCAGCACAAGATTCTCGAGATTCGAGCCCAGGGTCCACGCCACATCGGCCTTCACTGTGTCGGTGCCGGCGCTTGCAGCTTCAGTAACCGTGTCCCCGGTGCTCACGATGTAGATGTCGTTCCCCGCGCCGCCGGTGAGCACGTTCGCTGCGCTGTTGCCGGTAAGCACATTGTCCAGTGTGTTACCGGTGCCGTTGATCGCAGCGCTGCCGGTCAAGGTGAGGTTCTCGACGTTCGCCGCGAGCGTGTAAGTCACCGAGCTCTGCACGGTGTCGGTGCCTTCGTTCGCGTTCTCGGTCACCGAATCGGTGGCGATGTCCACTACGTACGTGTCGTTGCCCAGGCCCCCGGCCATGTCGTCGATCCCCGTCCCGCCGTCCAGCGTGTCATTCCCCGCGCCGCCGTCCAGCTCGTCGTCGCCCGCCCCGCCGGCGAGCAGGTCGTTGCCGGCGCTGCCGGTGATCCAGTCGTTGCCCAGGCCACCGTCGATCCTCGCGATGTTGACCAGGGTCGTGCCGCTGAAGTCGAGCGTGTTCCAGCCGTCGTCTCCGGTGATCACGTTCACCCCCGCGCCGCCGTCGATGCGCTCCACCGTGTTCGACGCCTGGAAGTCCCACATCCCGATGGTGTCGTCGCTCGCGCTG
>JBGPTG010000030.1:0-17114 GCA_041490545.1 Gammaproteobacteria bacterium | reverse complement strand
TGCAGGAAACAAAGCTCAAAGACGAGTACGTGGCCAAGCAGCAGCAGGCGATCAACCTCGACTTGTACCGCCAGCAGCTGCGCGAAATCGACAGTTCCTTCGGAGCGCTGCTGAAACAGTTACCCAACCGATCGCAAATGGATGCGCTTCTGGTCGACATCAACCAGGCGGGACTTGGCCGCGGTCTGCAATTCGATCTGTTCAAACCCGCACCGGCCGAAACCAAGCGCGAGTTTTACGCCGAGTTGCCGGTGACGCTGAAGCTGAACGGCGGCTATCACGACATGGGGCAGTTCGCGAGCGACATCGGCCAGCTCTCGCGCATCGTCACGCTGAACGACATCGCGCTCAGCGCCGGGAAGGACGGTACGCTCGTCATGGACGTGACCGCGAAGACGTTCCGCTACCTGGACGATGAGGAAGTCGCCACCCAGAATCGCGCCACCAAGGGTACCAAGGCAGGGAAGAAATGAGGGCGCTGCCCGCTGCGATGGCGCTGGGATTGCTGCTGACGGCGTGCGGCGGCGAGGAATTCAGCGACCTCAAGGCGGAACTCAAGGACAAGACCAAGGACATGCGCGGCAGGGTCGATGCCCTGCCGATCGTGAAACCCTACGAGCCGGTGCCTTACAAGGTGTTCGAGCAACCCGATCCCTTCAGCTCGGCCAAGATCGAGCTGGTGACCAAGTCCGCGAGCTCGGGAGGCAGCGGCCTCAAACCGGATTTCAATCGGCCGAAAGAGCCGCTCGAGGCCTATCCTCTCGAATCCCTGAAAATGGTCGGCGCGTTGCAGCAGAAAAAGGCGAATTTCGCTCTGGTAAAGGCTGATACGGGCCTGTTCCGGGTTAAAGTCGGGAACTACGTTGGCCAGAATTTCGGTTTGATCACGACGATTACGGACAGCCAAGTCCAGGTGCGTGAGTTGATTCAGGACGCAGCCGGAGACTGGACCGAGCGCCAGAGTACCTTGCAACTGCAGGAAGTTGGAGGAGGTAGATAGATGAACAACGCCCTCTCGCGAAAATTTCTCCGGGCGGCGGTCTGTGCCCTGGGGGTACTCGCGCTCGTCCCGACCGCCCGTGCCCAGAACAGCATCGAATCGTTTGATGTTACGCAGGCTGGCGGCCAAGTCTTCATACGCGTCGCGTTGAAGGAGCCGCTGAACGCGGCGCCGGGAGCCTTTACCATCGCGAATCCCGCGCGCATCGCGTTCGACTTTCCAGCTACGAGCAACAGTCTCGGGCGCAACAGCCAGGACATCGGCGAAGGCGTGCTGCGATCCATGAATGTCATACAAGCCGGCGATCGCACCCGCCTGGTTCTCAATCTGCGCACCATGGTGCCCTATGAAACCAAGACCGACGGTGCGGGGTTCGTCATCACGCTTGCCGCCGCAGGAGCGGCGCCCCAGACAGCCACAGGTATCGGTGCGCGCTTTGCCGAAGGCCGGGCGGATCTGCAGCATTCGCTCAAGGACGTGAACTTCCGGCGCGGGCGGGCAGGCGAAGGCCGTATCGTGGTCGACTTGTCGGATACTTCCACGGGCGTCGACATCCGCCAGCAAGGCCAGACAGTGGTCGTCGATTTCCTGAAAACCAGCGTGCCTGAAGCGCTGCGCAAGCGCTATGACGTCCTGGATTTCGCCACGCCGGTGCAGACCTTCAGTGTATTTCCGCAAGGCGAAAACGTACGCATGGTGATCGAGCCGCGGGGGTTGTGGGAACACAACGCCTACCAGACGGACACCCAGTTCGTGATCGAGGTCAAGCCGATTCAATTCGATCCGAACAAGCTGGTGCAGGGTACCCGAAGCGGTTACTCCGGAGAAAAGCTCTCCCTCAACTTCCAGAACGTGGAAGTGAGGAGCGTTTTGAACGTCATCGCCGACTTCACCGACCTGAACATCATTACCAGCGATACGGTAGCCGGGAATCTCACGCTCCGGCTGAAGGACGTGCCCTGGGACCAGGCGCTCGACATCATCCTGCAAACGCGCGGTCTGGACATGCGCAAGAACGGGAACGTGATCTGGATCGCGCCGCGCGACGAACTTGCCACCAAAGAGAAGCTCGCGCTCGAAGCGAGCCAGCAGATTACGGAGCTCGAAGCCGTGCGCACCGAGACGTTCCAGCTCAACTACGCAAAAGGCGACGATTTCCAGAAGCTGCTGACCAATCCCCTGCAGCGCATCCTGTCCAAGCGCGGCAGCGCCGTGGCTGACTTGCGCACCAACCAGGTATTCGTCCAGGACGTTGTCAGTCGGCTGGAAGACATTCGCAAGCTGCTCGCGAAGGTTGATGTCCCCACGCGCCAGGTACTGATAGAAGCGCGGATAGTCGAAGCGAACGATACTTTCAGCAAAAATCTCGGGGTCCGGGTCGGCTACAACGAACAGATCCCCGGGGGTGACGGTGGCGGACGTGTTCTCGGATCGGTAGGCGCCAATCTGAACAATACGGGGCAGCAAACCCTCAGTGCGGCGGGGACGCAACTCGTCGCGGGAACCGCGAACTTGACTCCAGATGGCCAGCAGGTCAACCTGCCCGCTGCAGGGGTCGGGGGGTTCAATGCGGGGGCGCTGTCGGTCATTCTGTTCAACCGGAGTTTCAACCGTTTTCTGAACCTGGAATTGAGTGCGCTGGAGGCGGACGGCAAAGGCAAGATCATTTCCAGCCCGCGGGTGATGACGGCCAACAACGTGGAGGCGCTGATCGAACAGGGAACGGAACTGCCGTACCAGCAGGCGACATCCAGCGGTGCGACCTCAGTGACGTTCCGCAAGGCGAACCTTGCGCTCAAGGTCAAGCCGCAAATCACGCCCGACGGCAACATCATCATGACTCTGGACGTGAACAAGGACTCTGTTGGCCAGGTTACCTCGGCCGGCCTCGCGATCGACACGAAGCACGTGCAGACCCAGGTGCTGGTCGAGAACGGCGGCACGATTGTGATCGGCGGCATCTACACCCAGACTACAAACTCCACGGTCACGAAGGTGCCGTTTTTCGGGGATATTCCTTTCCTCGGGGTGTTTTTTCGCAACAGTACTCGCATCGACAACAAGACCGAGCTGCTTGTGTTCATCACTCCGCGCATCGTCGAGGACCGACTCGGACAGCGCTGACGGCGGAATCTCTTTTCCGCTTCCGAGGGCCGGCAACCGCCGGCCCTTTTGCTTTTCGGGATGCTCGGGGCGTATTGCTACAATAAGCCGGTGAGGACCTCCCGAAATATCTTCCTCGTGGGCATGATGGGTGCCGGCAAGACCACCGTCGGTCGCCATCTCGCTAGCCGCCTGGGAAAGACTTTCTACGACAGCGATCGGGAAATCGAATCACGTACCGGGGTGCGGGTCGCGGTGATATTCGACGTCGAAGGGGAAGCCGGATTCCGCAGACGGGAGGCGGATGTGATCGATCAGACAACCTTGCTCGACAACATCGTCCTTGCAACCGGTGGCGGTGCCGTGCTCGAACCGCAAAACCGCGCCAACCTGCAAAGCCGGGGCTTCGTCATTTACCTGCACGCCTATCCGCGGGCATTGTGGCAGCGCACGCGAAACGACAAGTCGCGGCCGCTTCTGCAGAATGGGGATCCCCTGCGCAGTCTGGAAGGGCTGTACGCCGTGCGCGATGCCTTGTACCGCGAGATTGCCGATCTGGTCGTCGATACCGGCCGGCAGAGCGTCGGCATCCTGCTGTCCCAGGCGCTGGCCAAGTTCGAAGAAGCATGCAAACTCTCAGCGTAGCGCTCGGCGAGCGCCGCTACTCCGTGCACGTCGGTCCAGGCCTTCTGGATCGCGCCGACCTGATCGTCCCGCTGCTTGCCCGACGCCAGGTGGCGCTGGTGACCAACACCACGGTCGAGCCGCTCTACATGGATCGCATGGTGACGGCGCTGGCATCCGCGGGGGTCGCCGTGGTCCGCATCGTGATTCCGGACGGCGAGGAACACAAGGACTGGCGGTCACTGAATGCGATTTTCGATGTGCTGATCGAGCAGCGCTGCGGCCGCGACACCACCCTGATTGCGCTGGGGGGTGGGGTGGTCGGCGATCTCACCGGGTTTGCCGCCGCCTGCTATCAGCGAGGCGTGCCCTACATCCAGGTCCCGACGACGCTTCTTGCGCAGGTCGATTCTTCGGTCGGCGGGAAGACCGCAATCAACCACCCATTGGGAAAAAACATGATCGGGGCCTTCCATCAGCCCCGCATGGTGCTCGCCGATACCGATACGTTGAGGACTCTGCCCAAACGGGAGTTGCGCGCTGGCCTGGCCGAAGTGATCAAACACGGCCTGATTCACGATGCGGCGTTCTTCTCCTGGATCGAGACAAATCTGGATCGCCTGCTCGCCTGCGAGCCAGATGCCCTCGACCACGCGATCGTGCGTTCTATCGCGATCAAGGCCGAAATCGTCGAGAAAGACGAGCGCGAGCAGGGGATGCGCGCTTTGCTCAACTTCGGTCATACCTTCGGGCACGCCATCGAAGCCGGATTCGGTTACGGCGTCTGGCTGCACGGCGAGGCGGTCGCGGCGGGCATGGTCCTGGCAGCGGACCTGTCGGCCGAACTCGGTTATCTCCCGCAGAGCGACGTTGCCCGAATTCGTATCCTGCTGCAGCGCGCCGGTTTGCCGGCCGAAGTGAAAGGGATTGGCCCTGCGCGGATGCAAGCCCTCATGAGCGTGGACAAGAAGGCGAAGGATGGCCGCGTTCCGTTCGTGGTCCTGGAACGTCTGGGGGCGGCGGTCTTGCGCGGCGACGTGGCTCCCGAAGCGCTCGCACGCACGCTAACGCGGCTCGCCGCCTGAACCCGGCGATCCAGCTGCTAAGCAGTTGAAGCAGCTGGGAATCGCAGGTATAGTTAAAATTCAGGCGTTGAAGTTACCGAGTCCCCGACATCGTCGTTCCCGGCAATCGACAGAAGAAACACGCAGCGTGAATCACAGCTTCTACTCCCAAGCCTCCGGCCTGTACGACCCCGCGAACGAACACGATGCTTGCGGCGTGGGCTTCGTGGCCCACATCAAGGGCAAGAAGTCGCACTCGATCGTCGATCAGGGGCTCACGGTTCTGCGTAACCTCACGCACCGCGGCGCCGTCGGCTGGGATCCGAAGCTTTCCGACGGCGCAGGTATTCTCACCCAGATCCCCGACCGGTTTTTCCGCGAGTTCATGGCCCGGCAGGGGATCAAGCTGCCGCCCGCAGGCCAGTACGGCGTCGGCATGGCGTTTCTGCCGCGAGATCCGGCTTCGCGCCTGGCCTGCGAGTACGAAATCGAGCGCGCCATCAAGGACGAGGGGCAGGTGCTGCTCGGCTGGCGGGACGTACCAGTCGACAACAGCGATCTCGCCGAACCGGCGAAGCGCATCGAGCCGGTGATCCGGCAGGTATTCATCGGCCGCGGCAAGAAGGTCACTGTCCCCGACGCACTCGAGCGCAAGCTCTATACGATCAGAAAAGTCGCCGGCCATGCAATCCAGGCGCTGAAGCTCGCGCACGGGAAGGAGTTCTACGTTCCCTCCATGTCGGCGCGCACGGTGTGCTACAAGGGGATGCTGCTGGCGCATCAGGTTGGCGAGTACTACAAGGACCTCCAGGACCCGACCTTCGAGTCAGCGCTGGCACTGGTACATCAGCGCTTCTCGACGAACACCTTTCCGTCGTGGGACCTCGCGCACCCATTCCGCATGATCTGCCACAATGGAGAGATCAACACCCTGCGTGGCAACGTCAACTGGATCCGCGCCCGCCAGGGCGCGATTTCGAGTCCGGTGCTGGGGGCCGATCTGGGCAAGATCTGGCCCCTCATCTACGCCGGACAATCCGATTCGGCGTCGTTCGACAACGCGCTTGAGCTGCTCGTCATGGGCGGATATTCGATTGCCCACGCCATGATGATGATGATTCCGGAAGCGTGGGAGAACCACACGCTGATGGACCCCGCGCGCCGCGCTTTCTACGAGTATCACGCCGCGATGATGGAGCCCTGGGACGGTCCGGCTTCGATCGCGTTCACCGACGGACGCCAGATCGGCGCGACCCTGGACCGGAACGGTCTGCGGCCCTCGCGGTACATCGTCACCGACGACGACCTGGTGATCATGGGCTCCGAGTGTGGCTGCCTGCCGGTGCCCGAGGAAAAGATCGTCAAGAAATGGCGCCTGCAGCCCGGCAAGATGTTCCTGGTCGATCTGGAGAAGGGGCGCATCATCGATGACAAAGAACTCAAGGACGCCCTTGCCGGGGCGAAGCCCTACGCGGAATGGATCGAGCGCATCCGCGTAAAGCTGGACGAGGTGGAAACCGAGAAGACGCCACCGCTGAAAAGCGCGGTGCGCCTGCTCGACCGCCAGCAGGCGTTTGCCTATACGCAGGAAGACGTCAAATTCATCATGACGCCGATGGCGACGAACGGCGAGGAGCCCGTGGGCTCCATGGGCAACGATTCGCCGCTCGCCGTGCTGTCGGACAAGAACAAGACGCTGTATCACTACTTCAAGCAGCTGTTTGCGCAGGTGACCAACCCGCCGATCGACCCGATCCGCGAGGAACTGGTCACCTCGCTCGTGTCTTTCATCGGACCCAAGCCCAACCTGCTGGGCATCGACGAGGTGAATCCGCCGCTGCGGCTCGAGGTATCGCAGCCGGTGCTCGACTTCTTCGAAATGGAAAAAATCCGCCACATCGAGCGCTATACCGGAGGCAAGTTCCGCTCGACCGAGATCGACATCACCTACCCCATCGCCTGGGGCAAGGAAGCAGTGGAAGCGCGCCTGGCTTCGCTGTGCGCGCAGGCGGAGGACGCCGTGCGCGCGGGGTATTCGATCGTCGTCGTTTCCGACCGGCTGGTCGACCGCGAAAGGGTGGCGATTCCTGCCCTGCTCGCGCTTTCGGCCATCCACCAGCATCTGGTGGGGAAGGGCTTGCGCACCAGCGCGGGTCTGGTAGTAGAGACCGGTTCCGCGCGTGAAGTCCATCATTTTGCCCTGTTGGGGGGCTACGGCGCGGAGGCCGTGCACCCGTATCTGGCGATGGAATCGCTTCTCGAGCTCGCCGCATCGAGCCAGTTCGGCCGCGAAATCGACGGCAGGAAGGCCATCAGGAACTACGTCAAGGCGATCGGCAAGGGATTGAAGAAGGTGATGTCCAAGATGGGCATTTCCACTTATATGTCCTACACCGGTGCGCAGATCTTCGAAGCGATCGGCCTGGCAACTTCCCTCGTCAGCAAGTACTTCACGGGCACGACGTCATCGATCGAAGGCGTGGACATCTTCCAGGTCGCGGACGAGGCCATTCGCATCCACAGGGCGGCGTTCGACGACAGCGACCCGGTGCTCCAGGCAACGCTGGATGCGGGAGGCGAGTACGCGTGGCGGGTGCGCGGCGAGGAGCACATGTGGACGCCTGACGCGATCGCCAAGCTGCAGCAATCGGCGCGCCAGAACTCGGGGCAGGCCTACCGTGAATACGCGGCCATCATCAACGACCAGTCGCAGCGGCACATGACGTTCCGCGGGCTGTTCGAGTTCCGTTTCGGTGAAGTCAAGCCTGTTCCGATCGAGGAAGTCGAGTCCGCCGCCGAGATCGTCAAGCGCTTCTCGACCGGCGCGATGTCGCACGGCTCGATTTCGATCGAAGCGCACACCACGCTCGCGGTGGCGATGAACCGCTTGGGCGGCAAATCGAACACCGGCGAAGGTGGTGAGGACCGCCGCCGCTACGCGCCCGTAAAAGCGGGCGAAACGCTGCGCTCGCGCCTGGGCGCGAACCGGGTCGCAAAGGACATCGAGCTCAAGGAAGGCGATATACTGAAATCGAAGATCAAGCAGGTCGCCTCCGGAAGGTTCGGTGTGACCGCCGAATACCTCGCGAGCGCCGAGCAGATCCAGATCAAGATGGCCCAGGGCGCGAAACCGGGCGAGGGCGGCCAATTGCCAGGACGCAAGGTCTCCGATTACATCGCCGAGATCCGCTATTCGACTCCCGGCGTGGAGCTGATCTCGCCGCCGCCGCACCACGACATCTACTCGATCGAGGATCTGGCGCAGCTCATCCATGACCTGAAGAACGCGAATCCCTCCGCCTCGATTTCGGTGAAGCTCGTCTCCGAAGTCGGCGTTGGCACCGTGGCGGCGGGTGTGTCCAAAGCCAAGTCCGACCACGTCACCATCTCCGGGCACGACGGCGGCACCGGTGCCTCGCCCTGGTCGTCGATCAAGCACGCAGGCACGCCTTGGGAGCTGGGCCTTGCGGAAACCCAGCAGACGCTGGTGCTCAACCGCCTGCGCGGCCGTATCGCGGTGCAGGTGGACGGACAGATCAAGACCGGGCGCGACGTGGTGATCGGGGCGATCCTCGGAGCGGACGAGTTCGGCTTCGCCACCGCGCCGCTCGTGGTGAGCGGCTGCATCATGATGCGCAAGTGCCACCTGAACACCTGCCCCGTGGGCGTGGCGACGCAGGATCCGGTGCTCCGCGAGAAATTCTCCGGGAAGCCGGAATACGTCATGAACTATCTGTTCTTCGTTGCCGAAGAGGCTCGCGAGCTGATGGCGCGCCTCGGAATCAGGAGATTCAACGACCTCATCGGCCGCGCCGATCTCCTCGACATGAAGAAAGGCATAGAGCACTGGAAGGCGAAGGGGCTCGATTTCGCCCGGATTTTCCGCGTGCCGGACATGCCGGCGGAGGTTGCGCGCCATCACCGCGAACGCCAGGATCACGGCCTGGAAAATGCCCTCGACAACCGGCTCATCGAGCTTGCGCAGCCGGCGCTCGACCGGGGTGAGAAAGTGTCCATCGACATGCCGATCCGCAACGGCAACCGCACGGTCGGCACCATGCTCTCTCACCAGATCGCACGCCGCTACGGCCACGAAGGGCTGCCCGATGGCACGATTCACGTTCGATTCGCCGGCTCGGCCGGCCAGAGTTTCGGCGCGTTTCTCGCGAGGGGCGTGACCCTGGAGGTGGTCGGCGACACCAACGACTACTGCGGCAAGGGGCTCTCCGGAGGGCGTATCGTCGTTGCGCCCTCGCCCAAGTTCCGCGGCGAGGCGACCGAGAACATCATCACCGGCAACGTCGTGCTGTACGGCGCGATCGCCGGCGAAGCGCATTTCCGCGGCGTTGCCGGCGAGCGCTTCGCGGTCCGCAACTCCGGGGCCTTTGCCGTCGTCGAAGGAGTCGGCGATCACGGCTGCGAATACATGACCGGCGGCACCGTGGTGGTCCTCGGCATCACGGGGCGCAACTTCGCTGCCGGAATGTCGGGTGGCATCGCTTACGTCTTCGATATCGACGGCGAGTTCGTAAAGCGCTGCAACGCGGCGATGGTGGATCTCGAGCCCGTGTACTCGGAATCGGAACAGCAAGGCAAGCTCGCGCGGGAACTCTGGCACCAGGGGCAAGCCGATGAAGCGATTCTCAAGGGCATGATCGAACGGCACACTAAGCTCACCAACAGCCGCCGCGCCCGGGAGATCCTGGAGAAATGGACCGATTATCGGCCGCGCTTCGTCAAGATTTTCCCGAAAGAATATCGCCGCGCCCTCGGTGAGCTGGCCGCTGCACGGAAAAAAGTGGCCGCCTGAGACGGACAGCGAGCGGCCCTGCGCCCTCGTCCATCAGCGAACGATCAAAGCATGGGTAAGATCACCGGATTCCTCGAATACCAGCGCCTGCAGGAAGCGGTCGAAGACAAGGAACTGCGCAAGAAGCACTATCGCGAGTTCGTCGTGCATCTCAGCGACGAAGAAGCCAAGCTCCAGGGCGCCCGCTGCATGGATTGCGGCACGCCGTTCTGCATGTCGGGTTGTCCGATCAACAACATCATCCCGGACTGGAACGACCTTGTCTGGAAGCAGGACTGGCGCAAAGCGATCGACACGCTGCATTCGACCAACAACTTTCCCGAATTCACCGGCCGCGTGTGCCCGGCGCCCTGCGAGGAAGCCTGCGTGCTGCGCATCAATGCCGATCCGGTCGGAATCAAGTCGATCGAGCACGCGATCATCGACAAAGCGTGGGAGTCGGGATGGGTGCGGCCGCAGCCCGCCGTGCGCCATACCGGCAAGAAGATCGCCATCATCGGCTCGGGTCCGGCGGGGCTCGCCTGCGCCCAGCAGCTCGGCCGCGCGGGCCACGAGGTGACCGTGTTCGAGAAGAACGACCGGATCGGGGGGCTGCTCCGCTACGGCATTCCGGACTTCAAGATGGAGAAGAGGCTGATCGACCGTCGCCTCGAACAGATGCAGGCCGAAGGCGTGACATTCCGGGTTCGCACCTTCGTCGGGACAGCCCGTCCAGGCAAGGGCGTCACCGACTGGGCTGCCGAGACTGTGGCTCCCGAGAAGCTCTTGGCGGACTTCGACGCCGTGGTGCTATCCGGTGGCGCCGAGCAGCCAAGGGATTTGCCCATCCCGGGAAGAGAACTCGACGGTGTCCATTACGCGATGGAGTTCCTGCCGCTGCAGAACAAGCGCGTCGCGGGTGACGATGGCGTGCACCCGCTCTGGGCGACCGGCAAGTACGTCGTCGTGATCGGCGGCGGCGATACGGGATCGGACTGCGTTGGTACTTCCAACCGCCATGGGGCCAAGTCGGTCACCCAGTTCGAACTCCTGCCGATGCCGCCGGATCCGGAACTCAATCCGGTCTGGCCCTACTGGCCGACCCGGCTGCGCACTTCATCCTCGCATGAAGAGGGCGTGACCCGGGATTGGTCGATCGCCACCAAGGAATTCCTCGGCGAGAATGGAAAGGTGAAAGCGCTCAGGACCGTCCGGCTGGAGTGGAAGGACGGCAAGATGGGCGAGGTGCCGGGCTCGGAGTCGGTGATCCCTGCCGACCTGGTGCTGCTCGCGACCGGTTTCATCTCGCCGGTGCCGGCGGTGCTCGCAGCCTTCGGTGTGGAAAGGGACGCACGCGGCAATGCCAAGGCGGCGACGGACGGCAAGGGCAGTTACGCGACCTCCGTGGCTAGGGTTTTCGCGGCGGGCGACATGCGCCGCGGACAGTCGCTCGTCGTCTGGGCGATCCGCGAAGGCCGCCAGTGTGCCCGCGCCGTGGACGAGTTCCTGATGGGATTTTCCGAGTTGCCGCGATAGCTGCGCGCGAATCGGGCAATCATGAAGTATTGGGTATTTCCTTCATACTCATCCTATCGCGTTGATTTTGTCGTGCTAGCATCACGCGACTTCGATCGACCGGCACCTTCGTGAATATCGTCATTCTCGCCGCGGGCCTGGGCAAACGCATGCTTTCGGACACGCCGAAGGTGCTGCACCGCCTTGCGGGCAGGCCCCTGCTGTCGCACGTGCTCGACACGGCGAAGCAGCTCTCTCCGGGCCGGATCTGCGTCGTCTACGGGCACGGCGGGGAGATGGTGCGCGAAGCGTTGGGAGACAATGGCTGCGTCTGGGTCAGGCAGGAGCCCCAGCTCGGCACGGGCCATGCGGTCATGCAGGCCGTGCCGAACCTGGACGAACGCGCAACCACGCTGGTGCTCTACGGAGATGTCCCGCTGATACGCTCGCGGACCCTGGAGCGTCTGATCGAATCCGCCGGCAAGGGACTCGGCATCCTGACCGCGACTCTCGACGATCCGGCGGGTTACGGGCGGGTGATTCGCAGCCGCGGCCGGGTCGTGCGCATCGTCGAGGAGAGGGATGCGACGGCGCGCGAGCGCGCGATCCGGGAAGTCAATACCGGCGTGCTCGCTGCGCCGACGGCGCGACTAAAAGGATGGCTCGCGAAGCTGAAAAGCCGCAACGCCCAGAAGGAGCTCTACCTCACCGACGTTGTCGCCCTGGCGAACCGGGAGCGCGTGAAGGTGGTAGCCATGTCGGCCGACGACTCCTGGGAGACCCTGGGCGTCAACAGCCCCGGACAGCTGGCGGCTCTGGAGCGCATCTATCAGCGCAACGTGACGCAGGCGCTCATGGAACAGGGCGTGATCCTCGCCGACCCGGCGCGCTGCGACGTGCGCGGCAGCCTGGTCTGCGGACGCGACGTAGCGATCGACGTGAACTGCGTGTTCGAGGGGCGCGTCGAACTGGGTGACCGAGCCGTCGTCGGCGCAAACTGCCTGCTGAGGAACGTGACGGTCGCCCCCGGGACGCGCATCGAACCCTTCTGCCACCTGGAAGATGCCGAGATCGGCGCAGACTGCCGGATCGGCCCGTACACCCGAATTCGTCCCGGCGGCACCCGCCTCGACGCAAGAGTCCACCTCGGCAATTTCGTCGAAGTGAAGGCCAGCAACATCGGCGCGGGATCCAAGGCCAACCACCTCTCCTATATCGGCGACACCGATGTCGGCAGAAACGTCAACGTGGGAGCCGGCACCATCGTCTGCAACTATGACGGCGCCAACAAGCACCGCACTGTCATCGAGGACGATGTCTTCATCGGCTCGGACACGCAGCTCGTCGCGCCGGTACGGGTCGGCCGGGGCGCGACGCTTGGCGCAGGAACCACGCTCACCAAGGATGCCCCGGCCGGGGAACTGACCATTTCGCGCGCAAAACAGGTGTCCATCCCCGGGTGGCAGCGGCCGGTGAAGAAAAAATGAGAGGGAAGAGGTTTTTATGTGTGGAATAGTCGGCGCCATCGCCAGGCGGGACGTGGTCCCGATCCTGATCGAGGGATTGAAGCGTCTGGAATACCGCGGTTATGACTCCGCCGGCGTCGCAGTGCTCGAGGGCAAGACGGGCGGGACATCCGGCAGAGCGCTCAGGCGGGTGCGCGCTACCGGACGCGTGGCGGAACTCGAAAAGCTCGCCGGGGAACAGGGGCTCGCCGGCGACATCGGCATCGCGCATACGCGCTGGGCGACCCACGGCGTTCCTTCGGAACGCAACGCGCATCCGCACATCTCGGGCGGCGTTTCGGTCGTGCACAACGGCATCATCGAGAACCACGACGAGCTGCGAGCGAGGCTGCGCTCCAAGGGGTACGTGTTTACTTCGGACACGGATACGGAAGTCATCGCGCATCTCGTGCATTCGCACCTCAACGCTGGCGCCACGCTGTTCGACGCCGTGCGCACGAGCGTCGGCGAGCTGGTCGGCGCCTACGCCATCGCGGTGATCGTGGAATCCGACACGTCCCGCTTTGTGGTGGCCCGCCATGGCGCTCCGCTCCTGCTCGGACTTGGCGATGGCGAGAACTTTGCCGCTTCGGATACTTCGGCGCTGATCCAGGTGACGCAGCGCGTCGTATATCTCGAGGACGGCGACTGCGCCGAAATCACCCTCGGCGGGGCGCGCATCACCGATGGCAAGGGCAAGGAAGTGAGCCGGCCGGTGCACGTCTCGGAACTCACCGCCGACGCGGTCGAGCTCGGGCTCTACCGGTATTACATGCATAAGGAAATCTATGAGCAGCCGATGGCCGTGGCGAATACGCTCGAAATGATCACCAGTGCAGAGTCGGTGTCGCCACAGCTGTTCGGCGCCGATGCCGAGCGCGTGTTTCGCGAAATCGACGCAATCCAGATTCTTGCCTGCGGGACGAGCTACCACGCGGGAATGGTCGCCCGCTACTGGCTGGAGGGCGTGGCGGGGATTCCGGCAAACGTGGAGATCGCGAGTGAATACCGCTATCGCGACTCCGTGCCCAATCCAAAAGCCCTCGTCATCACGATTTCCCAGTCGGGCGAGACCGCCGATACGCTCGCGGCGCTGCAGTACGCCAAGTCCCTAGGCCATCGGCACTGCCTCAGCATTTGCAACGTGCCGGAATCGGCGCTGGTGCGCGCCTCGGAACTGCGCTTCCTCACTCGCGCCGGCCCCGAGATCGGCGTCGCATCGACCAAGGCATTCACGACCCAGCTGGCCGCACTCGTGCTGCTCACCATCGCTCTCGCAAAGCTGCGCGGCAGGCTCACGGCGGAGCACGAGTCGCGCCTGCTCCACGAACTGCGGCACCTGCCGTCCGCGCTGCAACGCGTGCTGGAGATTGAGCCGCAGGTCAAGATGTGGGCTGAACGTTTCGCCACGCGCCACCACGCGCTTTTCCTCGGGCGCGGCATCCACTACCCGATCGCGATGGAAGGCGCACTGAAGCTGAAGGAGATCTCGTACATACACGCCGAGGCCTATGCGGCGGGCGAACTCAAGCACGGCCCGCTCGCGCTCGTCGACAAGGACATGCCGGTGGTGGCGATCGCCCCCAAGGACGCCTTGTTCGAGAAATTGAAGTCGAACCTCCAGGAAGTCCGGGCGCGCGGCGGGGAACTGCACGTATTCGCCGACCAGGACACCCGCATGGTCGACAGCGACGGGGTTCGCGTCATCCGCATGCCGGACCACGCCGGATTGCTCTCCCCGGTACTGCATACCATTCCGCTCCAATTGCTCGCCTATCACGCGGCCCTCGAGCGCGGCAACGACGTCGACAAGCCGCGCAACCTCGCAAAATCGGTCACGGTCGAATAGCACGGAATTTTTCCCGCGAGAAGGGGCGAGACTGCCGGGGCGGGCATCGCTTGCTTGACGTTTACGTAAACGTAACTTAGCCTCTTCTTCCCCAGGCTTGCCCGCCGAGGCCGCCATGACCGACCTGAGCGCCGGTTCCCGATCCGCCGCCTACCGCGCGAAGCACAAGATCCGCTTCGTCACCGCGGCCTCGCTGTTCGACGGGCACGACGCCTCGATCAACATCATGCGCCGCATCTTGCAGGCGAGCGGGGCCGAAGTGATCCATCTGGGACACAACCGCTCGGTCGAGGAAATCGTCACCGCGGCGCTGCAGGAGGACGTGCAGGGCGTCGCCGTGTCCTCGTACCAGGGCGGCCACATCGAATACTTCAAGTACATGGTCGATCAGTTGCGCCAGCGCGACGGCGGGAACATCAAGGTGTTCGGCGGCGGCGGCGGCGTGATCGTCCCCGCGGAGATACGCGAACTCGAAGCCTACGGTGTTGCGCGCATCTACACCCCCGAAGACGGCCAGAAGCTGGGCCTGCAGGGCATGATCAACG
This sequence comes from Gammaproteobacteria bacterium, assembly GCA_041490545.1. Taxonomy (GTDB): domain Bacteria; phylum Pseudomonadota; class Gammaproteobacteria; order Burkholderiales; family SG8-39; genus VBDM01. The sequence goes on along the minus strand of JBGPTG010000030.1, from coordinate 2,120 downwards.
ACATGCTCGCGCGTTGCGACGAGGATCTGCTGCAGCACGCGCCGAAGGATCTGCGCGCCGTCAAGTCGGGAGACCGGCGTGCTCTCGCGCGCCTGATCACGGCGTTGGAGGGTGGCGCAGCCGGCGCGCTGCGGAAGCAGCTCGTGCAGGAAGCCGACGCGCTCCGGGTCCCCACGCTCGGTGTCACCGGCACCGGCGGGTCCGGGAAGTCCTCGCTCACCGACGAGCTGATCCGCCGCTTCCGCTTCGACCAGGGGGATCGTCTGAATCTCGCCGTGCTTGCGGTCGATCCTTCCAGGCGCAAGAGCGGAGGCGCTCTGCTCGGCGATCGCATCCGCATGAATGCTCTCGGCGGACGCGTGTTCATGCGCTCGCTCGCGACTCGCGATACCGGCAGCGAAGTCCCGGCGGCGCTCGCCGATGCCATCGCCGCCTGCCGCGTGGCCGGGTTCGACCTGATCGTGGTCGAAACCTCCGGGATCGGCCAGGGAAACGCCGCCATCGTTCCGCTGGTGGACGCGTCGCTGTACGTGATGACTCCCGAGTTCGGCGCGGCCAGCCAGCTCGAAAAAATCGACATGCTGGATTTCGCGGACTTCGTCGCCATCAACAAGTTCGACCGCCGCGGCGCGGAGGACGCGCTGCGCGACGTGAGGAAGCAGATCCAGCGAAACCACGCGCGGTTCGGCGACGCGCCGGAGAGCATGCCGGTATACGGGACCATCGCTTCGCGATTCAACGACGACGGCGTCACGGCGCTTTACCAGGGAATGCTGCCGAAGCTCGTCGAGCACGGCCTCAAGATTCGACCCGGAACGCTTCCGGCGGTCGCGCGTCGGATTTCCTCCGGAAAGAACATCATCGTCCCGCCGCCGCGTGCGCGCTACCTGGCTGAAATCGCGGAGACGCTGCGCGGCTATCACCGGAACGCGGCGGAGCAGTCACGGGTCGCACGCGAGCGCCAGCAACTCCAGGCATCCCGGCAGATGCTCGCAGGGGCGGGACGGGCATCGGGCGATCTCGATCCCCTCATCGCCGAGCGCGAGGCGCTGCTCGATCCTGAATCGAGGCAGCTGCTCGAATCCTGGCCGGAGACGCTCAAGGAATATTCCGGCGATGAGGTTGTGGTGCGGGTGCGCGACCGCGAGGTCCGCGCGAAACTGACGCACGTATCGCTGAGCGGCACCCGCATCCCGAAAATCGCCCTTCCCCGATTCGAGGATCACGGTGAAATACTGCGCTGGCGCCTGCGCGAGAATCTTCCGGGCACTTTTCCGTTCACCGCAGGCGTGTTCGCCTTCAAGCGGGAGAACGAAGACCCGACGCGGATGTTCGCGGGCGAAGGAGATTCCTTCCGCACCAACCGGCGTTTCCACCTGCTGTCGAAGGACATGCCGGCGAAGCGCCTGTCCACCGCGTTCGACTCGGTCACGCTCTACGGGTTCGACCCGGATCTGCGTCCCGACATCTACGGCAAGGTCGGCAACTCGGGCGTGTCCATCGCCACCTTGGAGGACATGAAGGTCCTGTATTCGGGTTTCGATCTCTGCGACCCCGCGACCAGCGTCAGCATGACCATCAACGGGCCGGCGCCCACCCTGCTCGCGATGTTCTTCAACACCGCCATCGATCAACAAGTGGCCGTGTTCAGCGAGGCGCATGGCCGCGAGCCGACTGCCGCGGAATACCCGGACATCAGGGCAAGGACCTTGTCGAGCGCGCGCGGCACCGTGCAGGCAGACATCCTCAAGGAGGACCAGGGCCAGAACACCTGCATCTTTTCGACCGAATTCAGCCTCAAGGTCATGGGCGACATCCAGGAATACTTCATCGAATACGATGTCCGGAATTTCTATTCGGTCTCGATCTCGGGCTATCACATCGCCGAAGCCGGGGCGAACCCGATCTCGCAACTGGCCTTCACGCTGGCGAACGGATTCACCTTCGTCGAGGCGTATCTCGCGCGCGGCATGCGCATTGACGATTTCGCGCCGAGCCTGTCGTTCTTCTTCAGCTACGGCATGGATCCGGAGTACGCGGTGCTGGGGCGCGTGGCGCGCCGCATCTGGGCGGTCGCCATGAAGAAGAAGTACGGCGCCAGCGAGCGCAGCCAGAAGCTC
>JBGPTG010000029.1:0-17288 GCA_041490545.1 Gammaproteobacteria bacterium | reverse complement strand
GCACAAGAACACCTGCTTTCCAGGGGAAACAACCCAGTTCGGGGTGGATACACGTCATCGCGCACCTTGCAAGTGTCTGTCCCTCTTAGAAGGCGCAAAACGTTAGGTCGAGGTGTCTACACTATCGGATGAGGTTCTCGGCCCGCAGCAGCTACAAGTTATGCGTCAGTACGACGCTCCGACAGGCTCTAATTTAAAGACTCGCGCGAGATTCGAAGCGGCCGGGATATCTCCTCGGCGCAAGGCCTCACGGACGTCATCGAGCCTGCAGGCATCTTCAACCGTCAGGTACGGCGACCAGGCGGTACCGTCTTCAAGAAGTTCGACGTCGACTTCGGCAACATACCTGCCTTCGTGGACGTACTTGATCCTTTTACGCTCGTTCATTTTCGTCGCTCCTTGAAACTGTTGCTCCATCGCGCCGGATCCGGGCGGTAAGCGGTCACCAGAACCGCTGGCGAGGCGAACCCCATCGGAATTCCCCACACGACATGCACTGGACGATCATCGCTACCAAATTGTAGCACCAGCACAGCGGGTCCCTTGGGGAAACAACGAGTTGCCGAATGGTTTCGAGGGTTGCGCTCATCTCACTCAGTGCGCTGGATTCCCGCTTTCGCGGGAATGACGATCACACCACGTGATCCGGCGCCAGCTCGCACGGCTGCGCCCCGGTCTCAATCTGTATCGTCGCGTGATGCACGTGATAGTGCTCACGCAGTTCCTGACATATCTCCGCGGTAAACGCATCCCCCGGATGTCCGCTAGGAATGACCAGGTGCACGGTGAGCGCGGTTTCGGTGGTGCTCATCGCCCAGATGTGCAGGTCGTGCACTTCGGTCACACCGGCCAGTTTCGACAAATACCCGCGCACGGCGCGCGGGTCGATGTGCTCCGGCACGGCATTCAACGCCAAAGCGACGGAATCGCGCAGCAAACCCCAGGTGCTCCACACGATGGCCACGGCGATGACCAAACCCGTAAGCGGGTCGAGCCACAGCCAGCCGGTGAAGATAATCGCAACACCCGCGAAGACGACGCCGAGCGAGACCGCCGCATCCGCCGCAAGGTGCAGGAACGCAGCGCGCATGTTGACGTCGTGCCGCCGGTCGCGCGCGAACAGCATTGCGCTCGCGCCATTGACAAAAATGCCGGCGAGCGCCACCCAGATCACCGTCTGACCAGCCACGGGCGCGGGCGTCGCCAGGCGATTGATCGCCTCCCACGCAATCCCGCCCGTTACCACGAAAAGCAGCGCCGAGTTCAGCAGCGCGACCAGGATCGACGAGCTGCGCAGGCCGTAGGTAAAACGCTCCGAAGGACCGCGCCTCGCCAGAGTGCTCGCGCCCCACGCGAGCGAGAGCGCCAGCACGTCGCCCAGGTTGTGCCCGGCGTCGGCGAGCAGCGCCATCGAGTGCGCGAGGACGCCGTATACCGCCTCGACCAGCACGAACGCGAGATTGAGGCCGATGCCCAGCGCGAAAGCCCGGCCGGCACGGCGCGAATCGTGCGCGCCGTGATCGTGATGATGATGAGCGTGTGCCATCGGGAAAGAAGTGTAACCCCGTCCCTCAGGCGGCGGCTTCGCGGACCGCGGCGACCGCGGCGACCGCGGCAGCGTACCGCGCATCCGACGCGAGCGGCTGCGTTGCCCTGCGCCCGCGCATGCGCCCCGCACGCGCGTGATCGAGCGGCCCGGCCTTCAGGCCGTCAATCACTCTGGCCGCAGCCTGCGGCGCGTTGCACACCAGGACCATGTCGCAGCCAGCGGCGAGCGCGGCCTGCGCGCGCTCGACCACGCCGCCGGCGACGCTCGCACCCTCCATCGAGAGGTCGTCGCTCAAGATCATGCCGCCGAAGCCCAGGCGGCCGCGGAGCACCTCCTTCAGCCACACCGGAGAGAAACCCGCCGGCCGGCTGTCCACCTTGGGGTAGATCACGTGGGCCGGCATGATGCCGCCGAGTCCGCGCCGGATCAGATCACGATACGGCACGAGGTCCGCCGCCTCGATATCGCGAAGCTCGCGATCGTCCACGGGAACTTCGAGGTGCGAGTCCGCCTTGACGTAACCGTGGCCGGGAAAATGCTTGGCGACAGCCGCGGCTCCCCCGGCCGCCAGGCCCGCGATGAATCCGCCGGCAAGCTCGGCGATCCCTTCGGGCTCGTCGGAGAAGGCGCGATCGCCGATCACGCTGCTCGATCCGAAATCGACGTCGAGCACCGGCGCAAAGCTGAAATCGACGCCATGCGCGAGCAGCTCCGCCGCGATCACGTAGCCCATCGCTTCGGCGAGCGCCTGCGCGCGGCGGGGGTCGCGCTCGCGCGTCTCGCCGAGCACGCGCATCGGCGGAATGCGCGTGAATCCCTGCTGGAAGCGCTGCACCCTTCCGCCTTCGTGATCGACGGCGATCAGCAGTTCCGGATGCCGCAGCGCGCGAAGCTCGGTGGTGAGCGCGACGAGTTGCGCGGGAGACTCGAAATTGCGCGCGAAGAGGATGACCCCGCCGACCGACGGGTGACAGAGACGATCCTCTTCCTCGGCCGCGAGCCGCAACCCGGCGATATCCAGCATCACCGGCCCGAGCATCACTTCTTCATCCTCACGGCCCTTCCCTCCACCACGACGAATGCGCAGGCCATGCCGATCTCGTCGGTGATGGACAGGTGCACGCTCGCGATGCCGCGCCGCTTCAGCGCGGCGGCGAGCGGCCGGGAAAACTTCAGCGACGGCTTGCCCGAGCGCGCATTCTCCACCCAGACGTTGTGCCAGTTGACCGGGAAGCGGATGCCGGTGCCCAGCGCCTTCGAAAAGGCCTCCTTCGCGGCAAAGCGCTTCGCCAGGTACGCCGCGCCCTTGCGGTGAAGGCGAAACCGCCGCAGTTCGGCCTCGACCAGGATTCTCGCCGCGAACCGCTCGCCGAACCGCTCGAGGGCCCTCTCGATCCTGCCGATATCGCAGAGATCGGTGCCGATGCCGAGGATCATTTCGAGACCCCTGCCCCGATCGCTTCCAGGTAGCGGCGCACCGTTTCAGCCAAGCCGAATTCGATGGCATCGGCGATCAGCGCATGGCCGATCGATACCTCGAGCACGCCGGGCACGGCGTTGAGGAACGCGCCGAGGTTCTCGCGATTGAGGTCGTGCCCGGCATTCACGCCCAGGCCCGCTCCTTGCGCCGCGCGCGCCGTGTCGGCGTAACCACCCAGCACCGCGGCCTGCCTGCTCGAGCCGAACGCGCGCGCGTACGGCTCGGTGTACAGCTCGACGCGGTCGGCGCCCAGGTTTTTTGCGAGCGCCATGGCCTGCGGAAGCGGATCCATGAAGAGGCTCACGCGGACCTTCAGCGACCTCAACTCGGCCACGATAGGCTGCAAACGCGGCGCATCGGCCCGAAGATCCCAGCCGTGGTCGGAGGTAAACGCCCCGCTCTCGTCGGGGACCAGCGTGCATTGCTGCGGCCGCACTTCGCGCACGAAGTCCATCAGTCCGTGAAACGGATTGCCTTCGATGTTGAACTCGGCGCCCGGCCGCGCCGCGAGGAGTCCGGCGATCTGACGCACGTCGCCGGCGCGGACGTGTCTCCCGTCGGGCCGCGGATGGACGGTGATGCCGTGCGCACCGGCATCCAGGGCAATCCGCGCCGAGCGAAGCACGTCCGGTATGCCGTTGCTGCGCGTATTGCGCAACAGCGCGATCTTGTTGAGGTTGACGCTCAGCCGGGTCATGCCGCGGGCTACAACGCGAGCAGATCGCGGAACACCTGCCGGCTCCGCAAGGGGCGGTATTCGAGGCGGTGGTTGATGAGCGCGCGCATCAGCGCCTTGGCCTGTTGCTGCGTGCGCGGATCGTCGTAGTCGTCGCGCGCCATGTCGAGCAGCGTCCGCCCCGAGACGAGGGGCTCGGCTGCCGCGCCCGCAGTCAACCCATCGGCCTCGATCGGTCCGCGCTCGGGGTCGTAGACATAATTCTTTGCCGGATCGATGGCCCCGCCGCTCGCGCTGTCGCGCTCGAAGCTCATGGCATAGCCGAGTTCCTTGAGCAGCGCCTTTTCGAACGAACGCAGGGTCGCCGCCGACCCGCCCTCCGAGCCGAGGCGACCGAGCGCGTCGCGGTAGCAGGCAAACAGCGCATCGTGCGGATCTTCCCGGGGCAGGAGCCGCAGCAGCAATTCGTTCAGGTAGAACCCGCACAGGAGCGCCTCTCCGCGCAGCAGCGGCTGGCCCCCGGTCCATTCGGCGCGCGCGAGCGTGCGCACTTCGCCCTTGCCGAACCACGACAGTGCGAGCGGCTGGAAAGCGAGCAGGACCCCGCGCAGCGGCGAGCGCGGGCTGCGCGCGGCGCGCGCCACCATCGATATGCGCCCGCAGCCGCGGCTCACCACGTCCAGAAGCAGGCTGGTTTCGCGATACGCGCGACTGTGGAGGATGTACGACTCCCGGGTCTCCTGCCGGCTTCGGTCAGCCATACCCGATCCGCTTCACGCTCGCCTCGCTGTCGGTCCAGCCCGGGCGCACCTTGACCCAGACCTCCAGGTAGACCTTTCCGTCGAACATCTTCTCCATGTCCAGGCGCGCAGCCGTCGCCATGGCCTTCAGCTTCTCGCCCTTCGAGCCGATGACGATGGCTTTGTGCCCTTCCCGCTCCAGGATGATCGCGGCGTGGATGCGCCGCAAGCTGCCCTTCTCCTCGAAGTTCTCGATTTCCACGTGCGCGGTGTAGGGCAGTTCGTCCCCGAGCATGCGAAACAGTTTCTCCCGGATGATTTCGGCAGCAAGGAAACGCTCGTCGCGGTCGGTGATATCGTCCTCGGGATAGATCGCGGCCTGCTCCGGCAAGTAGGGTCGGACCGCGTGCGCGAGCGCGGCCAGCCCTTTGCGCCGGCGGGCGCTCACCGGGAAGATCTCGGTGATCCCCGTTGCCTCCGCGACGGTTTTCAGGAACGGCAGCAGGTCCGCGGACTCGAGGATATCGATCTTGTTGATGACCACGAGCAACGGCAGACCGGCCGGCACGAGTTTCGCGAGCGCCAGGTCTTCCGGTCCGAACCTGCCCGCCTGCACCACCAGCAGCGCTGCGTTCGCCTCGGCGAGCGCCCCGCCGACCGCCCGGTTCATGGCCCGGTTCAGGGCGTTCGCGTGGTGCGTCTGGAAACCGGGCGTGTCGATGAACACGATCTGCGCGGTCGCATCGGTATGAATTCCGCGAAGGCGATGTCGCGTCGTCTGGGGCTTGCTCGAGGTGATGGCGAGCTTCTGCCCTATCAGGGCGTTGAGCAGCGTGGACTTTCCGACGTTGGGCCGCCCGACGAGCGCGATCAGCCCGCAGCGGTACGACTCCTGGGTCATCGCCGGGCCCCGTTCAGCGGCTGATTCTCTCGAAGGCGCGCAGCGCCGCCTCCTGCTCGGCGCTGCGCCGGGTCGCGCCGCGACCCGTGGTGCGCACCGAGAGCTCGGGGATCCAGCATTCGACCTCGAAATTCTGGCTGTGCGGCGCCCCGGTGGTCGCTACCACCGCGTACCGCGGAAGCGCCATTCTCCGCCCCTGCAGACACTCCTGCAGCAGGGTTTTCGGATCCTTGCCGAGCGAGGCGGGGTCAAGGCCTTCGAGCAGGTGCTGATAGCAGCGAACGATCGCTTCACGGGCCGCGGGAAATCCGCCGTCGAGAAAAATGGCGCCCACCACGGCCTCGAATGCATCCGCGAGAATCGACGGCCGTTCAAAGCCACCGCTTTTCAGCTCGCCTTCGCCGAGCCGCAGGTGAGGTCCCAGCTCGAGCGACTGCGCCAGCTGGTGCAAGGCCTCTTGCCGCACCAGATGCGCCCGCAGCCGGGACAAGTCGCCTTCCGGGAGGGTGCCGAAACGTTCGAACAGCTCGGCAGCGACTACGCAATTGAGAACGCCGTCTCCGAGGAATTCGAGTCGCTCGTTGTGGGGCGCTCCGAAACTGCGATGCGTAAGCGCCTGTTCGAGAAGCTCCGGCCGCCGAAAAACGTATCCGATGCTTTGCAGCGACTGCTCCCGGGGCACGGAACCTTGGATGGGTGAGCCTGTGACGGGATCGGCAATACGATCAATTGTTGCTGCTGGCGGCAAAATTGATCACCACGCTTATATTCGAGAACAAGGGGATGCGCTTCTCATAGGAAAAAGAAATCACCAGGTCATTTCCCTCCTTGGTGACTTCCAGGTCCTTGCCCTTGATGATTTCCATGTCGTCGATGGCGGCGCGGCGGTCGTAAGCCTGCCGCACCTCGAGGACGGTGCCCCGGCTGGTGGTCTGGGCGACGCCGACGATGGCTTTCTTCACGTTGTAGTACTCGATGTAGGCGGGGGCGATCTTCAGCCCCCCGATCGCGACGAAGACGACGACGACGCAAGCCACCACCAGTCCGATCAGAGTCACGCCACGCTGTTCTTTCATTAAGGCCCCCTTGATCATTGGAATCCCCCGAAGCGACGCGGCTCGCTGAAATTGAACCAGATGAAGAACGCCTTGCCGACTATGTTCTGGTCGGGCACAAACCCCCAGACCCTGCTGTCGGCCGAGTTGTCCCGATTGTCACCCATCATGAAATAGTGCCCGGCAGGCACAGTGCAAGTCACACCTTCGCTATTGTAGTTGCAATTTTCCCGATACGGGAAAGGCCGTGTGAACGGTACCGCAGCCGGCGCATCGTCTTCGAGAAGGAGGGCATGCTCTGTTTCGCCGAGCTTTTCCATATATTGCTTCGAATAGTGGATTCGTTCGCGATGCAGGTAGTCGGGCATGCTCTTGCGCGGCTGCTCGACGCCGTTCACCGTCAGCCGCTTGCCGGCGTACGCGATCCTGTCCCCCGGAAGTCCGACGACGCGCTTGATGTAGTCGAGCGATGGATCCTCGGGGTAGCGGAACACCATGACGTCGCCTCGCCTGGGATCGCCGATGTTGAAGACTTTCCGGTTGAGCAGGGGTATCCGGACACCGTACGCAAACTTGTTGACCAGTATGAAATCACCGATCACGAGCGTCGGGATCATCGACCCCGAAGGAATCTTGAAGGGCTCCACCAGAAACGATCGCAGCAGAAAAACGATCAGGATCACCGGAAAGAAGCTCTTAGGGTACTCGATCCACCAGGGCTCCTTCTGATCCTTCCCGCGCCGCTTCGCAAAGAAGGCGACATCGGCCAGCGCAAAGGCTCCGGTGAACAGGAGCAGGATGAACAGGATGAGAGCGAAATTCATTTGCTTTCAACCTGGAGTATGGCAAGGAACGCCTCCTGGGGTATCTCTACCGTGCCGACTTGCTTCATGCGTTTTTTCCCCGCTTTCTGTTTTTCCAGAAGTTTCCGCTTTCGCGAGATATCGCCTCCATAGCACTTCGCCAGAACATTCTTGCGCAACGCCTTGACCGTTTCGCGCGCGATGATGTGCGAAGCGATTGCCGCCTGCACCGCCACGTCGAACATCTGCCGTGGAATCAGCTCGCGCATCCGGGCGACCAGATCCCGCCCCCGGTATTGCGCATTTTCCCTGTGCACCATCAACGAGAGCGCGTCGACGCGCTCTCCATTGATGAGAATATCGAGCTTGACCATGTCGGCGGCGCGGTACTCCTTGAATTCGTAGTCCATTGAAGCATAACCCCGGCTCGACGACTTGAGCTTGTCGAAAAAATCCATGACCACTTCGTTGAGCGGCATGTCGTACGAAAGCGCGACCTGCCGCCCGTGGTACAGCATGTTCCGCTGCACGCCGCGTTTCTGGGTGCACAGGGTGATGATCGCACCGACGTACTCCTGGGGGACGAAGATCGTCGTTGCTATGACCGGCTCTCGGATTTCCTCGATCCTCGAAGGGTCGGGCATTTTCGCCGGGTTCTCGATCCGCGAAATCGAACCATCGCGCAGGAGCACCTCGTAGACCACCGTCGGTGCGGTCGTAATCAGATGCATGTCGTATTCGCGCTCCAGGCGCTCCTGCACGATATCCATGTGCAGCAACCCCAGGAACCCGCAGCGGAACCCGAAGCCCAGCGCCTGCGAAGTCTCGGGCTCGTACTGCAGCGAAGCGTCGTTCAGCTTCAGCTTTTCCAGTGCGTCGCGCAGCCCTTCGTACTCGCTGGCTTCCACCGGGTAGAGGCCGGCGAACACCTGCGGCTTGATTTCCTTGAATCCCGGAAGAGGACCCGCGGCCGGCCGCTCGACCGAGGTGATCGTATCGCCGACGCGCGCATGCTTGAGTTCCTTGATCCCGGCGATCACAAAACCCACCTCGCCTGCCGAAAGTTGTTCGCGGCTCTGCCCCTTCGGTGTGAACACGCCCACCTGCTCGCACAGATGCTGCGCCTGCGTCGACATGAGCAGCAGCCGGTCCTTCGGGCGGATTTCCCCGTCGACCAGCCGGACCAGCATGACGACACCCACGTAGTTGTCGAACCAGGAATCGATGATGAGCGCCTTCAACGGCCCCCCGGGTTCGCCCCGTGGCGCTGGAATGCGTTCGATCACCGCCTCCAGAACATCTTCCACTCCCTCGCCGGTCTTCGCGCTGGCGAGCAGCGCGTCCTGTGCCCCGATGCCGATGACGTCCTCGATTTCCTGGATGACCCGCTCCGGGTTCGAGGAAGGAAGATCGATCTTGTTGAGCACGGGAACCACCGTCACGCCCTGCTCGATCGCGGTGTAGCAGTTGGCCACGGTCTGCGCCTCGACGCCCTGACTGGCATCCACGACGAGCAGGGCGCCCTCGCACGCGGCGAGCGAGCGCGAAACTTCGTATGAGAAATCCACGTGCCCGGGGGTGTCGATGAGGTTGAGATTGTAGGTCTGTCCGTTGCGGGCGATGTATCGCAGCGCCGCGGTCTGCGCCTTGATCGTAATGCCGCGCTCGCGCTCCAGATCCATCGTGTCGAGAACCTGCTCGGACATTTCGCGCTCCGACAGGCCGCCGCAGCGTTGTATGAACCGGTCTGCCAGCGTCGACTTGCCATGGTCGATGTGCGCAATGATCGAAAAATTGCGAATGTGCTGCATCGCGGTCAGGTGATGGCTGGGGATCGAATGGGCGCGGCCTGAAATTGGCTGCTACGAAAAAGGGTGCTCCGCGAGCACCCTTTTTCAATTCCAGGATCTTGAATCCTAGCGTATTCCAGAGAGGTACGCAGAGACTTTGCGCTCATCATATTGGTACCGGCACAGCTCGGTGTCCCCGCACGCCAGCACCGGCACTCGTTCGCCATATCGCATCTGCAGATCCGGATCGGCGTCGACGTCGACGACGGCGACCGGAAAATCCTCGCCCAGCTGTGTGCGCAGGGCGGCATGCATTTCATCGCAGAGGTGACATCCGGCACGACTGTAGAGAACCAGCCCTCCTGGCGTCACCCCCGGCAGCGACCAGTTCGCTTGCGCGCGCACGGCTCCGGCCTCCTCCCTAACCCGGCGCGTTGTCGCCCCTGACGGGGACGAACAGATTGCTGTCGCCTCGCCGCACATGCAGGGTAATCGTGGCAACGCGTTCCAGCTGCCCGAGAAGCTTGTTGAACTGATCGACAGACTTCACTTCCGTGGTCTGGCCCTTGCTCGTTACGGCGGTAATCACGTCTCCTGCACGGACATCGGCGCGGCGATTGTTGCGGACTTCCTCGACGGCCACTCCGCCACCTAGCTTCAGGTCGCGCTTCTGCTCACCGGTAAGATCCGAGACGGAAAAACCGAGCCGGTTGGCGGCCTGCTCGGTCGGCTTGCTGCGCCGCTCGGTCCGGCTCGCGACGCGATCCTCGGGCAGCTCCCCCACCGTCACGACGATTTCCTTCGTCGCACCTTTGCGCCACACTTCCATGGCGGACTTGCTCCCGGGCCTGGTACTGCCTACGATGCGCGGCAATTCGCTCGAGCTCGACACCGGCTTCCCGTCGAACTTGAGAATGATATCGCCCGTTTCGATCCCTGCCTTTTCGGCCGGGCCGCCCTTTTCGACCGCGTTGACCAGCGCCCCAGCTGCCCGCGGCAAACCGAAGGAATCGGCGAGTTCCTTGGAGACTTCCTGGATCACCACGCCGATCCGGCCGCGGCTGACGCGTCCGGACAGCCGCAGCTGGCTCTGCACGTCCATCGCGACATCGATGGGAATCGCGAAAGACAGCCCCATGAAGCCTCCGGTACGGCTGTAGATCTGCGAATTGATCCCGACTACTTCCCCGCGCATATTGAACAGCGGCCCTCCGGAATTCCCCGGATTGATCGCGACGTCGGTCTGAATGAAAGGCACGAAGTTCTCTTGCGGCAGGCTGCGCCCCTTGGCACTGACGATACCCGCGGTGACGGTGCTGTCGAACCCGAATGGAGAACCGATCGCCACGACCCACTCGCCGACCTTGAGCCGGTTCGGGTCTCCCATCCGCACGCTCGGCAATCCGCTCGCCTCGATCTTGATCAGCGCGAGATCCGTGCGGCGATCGGCGCCTATGACCCTGGCCTTGAATTCACGCTTGTCGGTGAGCCGCACCGTGATTTCATCGGCAGAATCGACCACGTGGGCATTCGTCAGGATGTAGCCATCCGCGCTGATGAAGAAGCCGGAGCCCAGCGACCGGCTTTCGAGTTCTCGAGGGGCCTGCCCGGGGCCGGGTTGACGCGGAACGAACCGGCGAAAGAAATCGTAGAGCGGATCATCTTCCTCGAGGTTCGGCACCTGGGGACCGCTGCGGCGTTCGCGGACCTGCGTGGTGCTGATGTTGACCACCGTGGGCCCCTGCTTTTCGGCAAGCTCGGTGAAATCCGGAAGATCGCGCACCTGCGCCATCAGAACCTGAGGAAGCCAAAGCCCCAGGAAAACCAGCAGCACTCTCGCCATCGTGATTCCCTTGATTGTCCGACCGGGCGCGGAGGGTACGACGACCCCGGTGGGGCCGCGCTTCTTGACGGGCCGTCTTGTCACTACTTTCGGTATTCCACCGCGTCAGCGATGTATTTTACACTCTCTGCGGGCGCCTCGCCGACGACCGTGACCCAGTAGTTTCCAACGGACCGCACATACACATTCGTGGCGCCCTGCCGCACCAGGCCTGTCTGCGAAACCGCCGGCTTGCCGGTGGCGGGTTCGATGAACACGGACACGGCGGCAAGCCCGTCGGAAAGAACCATGTGACCGACGCCGCTGGTATTTCCAAGGGTGCGAACCAGCTCGGTAACGGTGCGGAATCCCGCCGGTTTCGCACGCAGGCTCCACCCGGCTTCGGCCAGGTTGGCACTCGTGGCTCCCGAATCCTCAACGCGCCAACCCCGGCTTTCGCGGGAGAAGTGCGGTTTGAGGCGATCCCGGTCGATGTTGCCACCGATCTGCAACTGCGTGAAAGCGAACTGCTCGACCACTTCGTGTTTTTCGTTGAAGGTTTTTGCCTTGAGCAGCATCCCGGTGTTCACATCGGCCCAGAGCCTGTGGCCATAGCGCATCCGGTCCTTCGGTTCGAGCGAGATCGTCTGGCAGCGGTAGCCACCCACGCGCTCCACTTCGCCGCGGGTAATGCTGTAGTTTTCCGAGAGGTCCCTGATCTGCTCGGGAAGGATCGCCGGAAACGCCTGCTGGCCGGGCTGCTTGTCGATCTTGACGGTCGTGCTCGCCGGCAGGTAGCACACGACTTCGTCGCCCGTCCGGATGATTTCGCGGGGAACGCCATCGAGCGCCTCGAGACGCTCGCGGGGGCCCGAGGGCTCGACGATATGGGTGATCCGCGTCGTTTCCACCTGTTGGCCCTGGTGGTATACGAACGTTCCCGTGTAGCTCAGGGTCTGAGTCGCGGTATAGATGCGCTTCAGCCACTGCAGCGCGGTCGGATCGGTCTGGGCTATCGCCGCGGAAACCGGCAGCAGGAAAGGCAGGATCCGTACCGGCTGCAGCAGGCGCGAACAGACCGTGGTCACTTTGAAGCACCCCGTCGCTCGTCGGCAATGGTGCGGGCGTACGGCACCACGCCCTGCATTGCGCTCGTGCGCGCGTAGCCTTGATGTGCAAACAAGTAGTTTTCGACCTCGATTCCGGACGCAAGCGTCCGCAGCTCCGGAGTGGAAAGGGACACGGCGGTCACCGGCCCCGGCGACGCAGCCCCTCCTGCCGCGATCGGGCCCGAGGCGATTTGCGGTTCAGTCTGCCAGATCGGCGCTGCCGTCCACACGACCAACGTGACCGCAGCGATGCCGGCCGCGGCCGGCATGGCCAGCCAGGCCCATCGACCCAGGCCCGCAGGCTTTCGCCGCGGTGCGGGCATCGCAGGCTCGTCCTCAAGTCGGGCCACAACCCGCGATGTGAGGTCAGGACTGACGTTGCCGCGCAGTGCGTCACCAATAAGGTGATAGGTATTCCATGCGTTGCGCAGTCCGGCATCGGACTCGATACGCGCTAGCTGAGACTGAACATCGCCGTCCTGGACTTCGCCATCGACGAACGCTGACAGCTTTTCCATGCTCACCACCTTCGATCCTTGCCCGTATCGAGCAACGGCCTCAGCCTCTCCGCGATCGCCTCACGCGCACGGAATATGCGGGAGCGAACCGTGCCGATCGGACAATTCATGATCGCCGCGATGTCCTCGTAACTCATGCCCTCGATCTCGCGCAGCGTGATGGCATTGCGCAGTTCCTCGGGCAGCTGGTCCATGGTGTCGTTCACCGTGCGCGCGATTTCCTTCGACATCACCATGCTCTCCGGCGTGTTGATATCGCGCAGCTGCTCTGCGTTCTCGAAGCCTTCGGCCTCCTCCGCATCAAACTCGGTCGTCGTCGGCGCGCGCCGCTTCATCGCCACGAGGTAGTTCTTTGCCGTGTTGATGCCGATCCGGTATAGCCAAGTGTAGAACGCGCTGTCACCGCGAAATGACGGCAACGCGCGGTATGCCTTGATGAACGCCTCCTGCGCCACGTCCTCGACCTCAGCCGGGTCCCGGATGAACCGGGCCAGCAACCGTGCCAGCTTTCGCTGGTACTTTGACACTAGCAACTCGAAAGCGTGCTTGTCGCCCCGTTGGGCCCGCTCGACCAGCTGCCGGTCGAGATCCCGGTCATCCATCCGGCTTCATCCCTGTTGAAGCGCTGCCGCGCCTCTATTCGAAGTTATCCACAAGCGGCGGCAGTATACCGCAGCACACGCCGGATTCCGGTGAGCTCTGCGGCTACTGACCCGTCCTGCAAGAAATAGTTCAGCTTCGGGCAGCGTTCCTTTCAGGGCCCTAGGGCTTGGGCGGGTCTTCGGCCAGTTCCCGGCGCCAGCGCAGCCAGACTCGCAAGCGGCGAAACTCGTCGCCATCGACAGAATCGGGCATGAGCACAATCCGCTGGCAACCGCGCTGCGCTTGCTCCAGGCCGAGCACGACCAGGGCGGGAGCGGCAAACCGCTGGCCGCCGAGGCGTCCCTCATGCCAGAGGCCCGTGCGATCTC
This sequence comes from Gammaproteobacteria bacterium, assembly GCA_041490545.1. Lineage (GTDB taxonomy): Bacteria > Pseudomonadota > Gammaproteobacteria > Burkholderiales > SG8-39 > VBDM01. The sequence continues at coordinate 3,874 of JBGPTG010000029.1, read as the reverse complement.
TCCAGGATGCCCGCCCGTCCGGGTGCAATTCGAGGGCATGCGCGGCGGATGGGGAAACCAGCAGCGCCACGACCAGGCACCCAGTCGCAGACAACAGCGCACCGATGAGGACGAGGACCTGCGGCCATCCACTCAGACTGATCCAAGCGGAAAGAAACGCGAGCGCATGAGCGACGCCCAGAATGCAGACAAGCGAGCGTGAAGGCTTGAGCTCGATCCGCAGCGGCTCTGCGCGTTCCATCCGTCTCCCCAGACAACGGCGTCGGGTCGCCGGATGTTACCGCGTACCGATTGGCAGCTCAAACCCGCTTGAAGATGAGCGTTCCGTTGGTCCCGCCGAAACCGAACGAGTTGGACAGCGCAGCGCGAATCGGCATGCGCCGCGCGTTGTTCGGGACGTAATCGAGATCGCAGGCGGGATCCTGGTCGAGCAGGTTCGCGGTCGGGGGCGCCACCTGCTCGTTGACCGCCAGCACCGAGAACACCGCCTCGACTCCGCCCGACGCCCCCAGGAGATGTCCGGTCATGGACTTGGTCGAGCTGATCGCGAGCTTGCGCGCATGCGGTCCAAAGCAGCGTTTGACCGCCATCGTCTCGGCAAGGTCGCCCAGCGGAGTGGAAGTTCCATGGGCGTTTATGTAGTCGATATCCTGGGTATCGAGGTTCGCGTTGCGCAGCGCATTGGCCATGCAGCGCGCCGCGCCGGAACCGTCTTCCTGCGGCGCGGTCATGTGGTAGGCATCGCCGCTCATGCCGAAACCGGCGAGCTCGGCGTAGATCCTCGCGCCGCGCCGTCGCGCATGCTCGAATTCCTCGAGCACCAGCACTCCGGCGCCTTCACCGAGGACAAATCCGTCGCGCCCCTTGTCCCACGGGCGGCTCGCGGTTGCCGGATCGTCGTTGCGCGTGGATAGCGCGCGTGCCGCGGCGAATCCCCCGACGGCGAGCATCGTGATGGTGGCCTCCGCCCCGCCAGCGACCATGACATCGCAGTCACCGTACTCGATCAGACGTCCGGACTCGCCGATGCAGTGCGCCGAGGTCGTACACGCCGTGACCATCGCCAGGTTCGGCCCTTTGAGGCCGTACATGATCGACAGGTTCCCGGAAATCATGTTGATGATCGTTCCGGGAATGAAAAACGGCGAAATCTTGCGCGGGCTGGCCTTGAGCACTTCGTTGTGCGTCTCCTCGATCATCGGCAGGCCGCCGATGCCCGAGCCGATGTTCACGCCGATTCGCTCGGCATTGGCTTCGGTCACCTCCAAGCCGGAATCCCTAATCGCCTGAATCCCCGCCGCCAGCCCGAGATGGATGAATCGGTCCATGCGCCGCACTTCCTTTGGAGAAAGGTAGGCGGTCACATCGAAGTTCTTCACTTCGCCGGCGATCTGCGACGCCAGCGGACTCGCATCGAAGAGCGTGATCCGGCCGATCCCCGACTTTCCCTCGAGAATGGCCGACCAAGCGTCCCGGACGGTATTACCGACCGGGCTGACGATTCCCAAACCGGTAACGACAACCCGACGACGGCTCAAATGGACTCCAGCCGCAGAGAAAATCAGGCTTTCTTGGAGTGGGCTTTGACGTAGTCGACGGCCTGCTGGACTGTGGTGATCTTTTCGGCCTCTTCGTCCGGAATCTCCGTCTCGAATTCTTCTTCGAGCGCCATCACCAGTTCGACCGTATCGAGCGAATCGGCACCCAAATCGTCGACGAACGAGGACTCGTTCTTGATCTCCGCCTCGTTTACCCCGAGTTGCTCCGCGACGATCTTCTTGACGCGCTGTTCAACGTTTTCCATTGCGGGCTCCTTCCCCTCTGTTGATGCTGCCGAAATCGCGAGGTGCGGATTGTAGCAGAACCACACCTTGCGCCGGAAATCCGATCGTCGAAGAAAACGGGACATTTTTCCGGTGCCCCCCTGAATTCTGGGGAAGACGACCCTCAGCTCATGTACATTCCGCCGTTCACGTGCAGCGTGGCGCCGGAGATGTACGCAGCCTGGGGGGAGACAAGGAACGCGACCGCCGCGGCGACCTCCTCCGGACTGCCGAGCCGTCCGAGCGGTATGTGCTGGAGCAGGCTGTCGCGCTGCGCCTGCGTGAGCGCGTGCGTCATGTCCGTGTCGATGAAACCAGGCGCAACGCAGTTGACGGTAACGCCGCGACTGCCCACTTCGCGGGCGAGCGACCGCGTCATCCCCCCCACCCCCGCTTTCGCCGCAGCGTAGTTGGCCTGCCCGGCGTTACCGCTTGCCCCGACCACAGAGGTTATGTTGACGATGCGGCCCGAGCGCGCCTTGATCATGCCGCGCAATACCGCCTTGCAGAGCCGGAACACCGCAGTCAGATTGGTGTCGATGACGGCATCCCACTCGGCATCCTTCATGCGCAAGGCCAGGTTGTCCTGCGTGATCCCGGCATTGTTGACGAGAATCGATACGCCTCCGAAAGACTTCTCGATTTCGGCGACAAGCGACTCAACTTGAGTCGCGTCGTTGACGTTCAGCAGCCTGCCGCTTCCGCGCAGGGACGCGACGCCCAGATAGTCCGTTATCGATTGCGCCCCGGCCTGCGTCGTTGCAGTACCCACAACGGTAGCCCCCTGCCCGGCAAGCGCCAAAGCAATGGCCCTTCCGATGCCGCGTGAAGCGCCCGTCACCAGCGCTACCTGTCTGTCCGCAGCGTTCATGCGGCTTTCACCAGCTGCAGCGCCTGGTCGACTCCCTGCCGGTCGCAGAGCGCAAGTCCCTGCAGCCCTTCGACGATGCGCTTCGCGAGTGGCGCAAGCACTCTTCCGGGGCCGCATTCCAGCAGATGGGTCGCTCCCTGCGCTGCCATCCGCTTGACGCACTCGACCCAGAGCACGGGATGGTCAGCCTGCGCCACGAGTGCGGCTTTTACCTCCTCAGCGTCCCCGGAGATCTTCGCATCGACGTTGTGGACGACAGGAATCCGCGGGGCGTTGACGGGTATGCTGCGCAATGCTTCGCGCAGACGCGCTGCCGCGGGGGCCATCAGCGACGAGTGAAACGGTGCGCTCACCGGCAAGGCAATGGCGCGTTTCGCCCCGCGTGCCTTGGCGGCGTCGATGGCGCGCCGCACGGCGCCGGCGTGTCCTGCGACGACGATCTGACCCGGGCCGTTGAAGTTCACCGCCTCGACGATTTCGCCCTGCGCGGCCTCGCTGCACGCCGCGCGTACCGCTGCGTCGTCCAGACCGATGATCGCCGCCATTGCGCCCTGCCCGCGCGGCACGGCCTCCTGCATCGCGCTGGCACGCAAACGCACCAGCGGGAGGCAATCGGAAAAGGATATGGAATCGGCCGCGACCAGCGCCGTATACTCGCCCAGGCTGTGGCCGGCGAGAATGACGGGGTCCGCGCCGCCCAGTTCCCGCCATACCCGCCAGGCGCAGATGCCCGCGGTCACCATCACGGGCTGGGTGTTGACGGTGCTGTTCAATTCCTCGGCGGGCCCTTCGGCGATCAGCCTTCCCACATCCTGCTTGAGAATGTCCGATGCCTCGGCGAGCGTGTCGGCGATGACCGGCATATCGCCGTAAGCCGCGAGCATGCCCACGGATTGCGACCCCTGCCCGGGGAAAACCATGGCGATTCTTGCAGTCATCACATCTCCACGAAAACCGCGCCCCAGGTGAAACCCCCGCCGACTGCCTGCAGCATCACCTTGTGCCCGGACCTGATCCGTCCATCGCGAATGGCCACGTCCAGGGCCAACGGCACGGATGCCGCCGAGGTATTCCCATGGCGGTCCACCGTCACGACCAGCTTCGATGCATCGATGCCGAGTTTTTTGGCGGTTGCTTCGAGTATGCGCGTATTGGCCTGGTGGGGAATGAGCCAGTCGAT
>JBGPTG010000028.1:0-17320 GCA_041490545.1 Gammaproteobacteria bacterium | reverse complement strand
TGGTACGGGCTGCTCGCTCCGGCGGCGACGCCGCGCGAAATCGTCGCGCGCCTGAGCGCCGAGGTCACGAGAATTCTGCACAGCGCCGAGTTGCGGGAAAAGCTCGCGGCGCAGGGCGCCGAGCCCGCGGGTAGCACGCCCGAGGAATTCGCCGCCTACCTGCGCGTCGAAGCCGTGCGATGGGCGCCGGTGGTCAGGGCTTCGGGGGCCAAGGCCGATTAGGATGTTCGCCGCCGCTCGAGTTTCAGTGACCTCCCGCCATGCGTGAACACGCGCTCGTGCTTTTTTCAGGCGGCCAGGATTCGACCACCTGCCTCGCCTGGGCGCTCGCGAATTTCGCGAGCGTCGAGACGGTGGGCTTCGACTACGGCCAGCGCCACGCGGTCGAGCTCGAGTGCCGCCCGGTGATCCTCGCCGAGCTGCGCAAGCGTTTTCCCGCGTGGGGAAAAAAACTCGGTGAGGACCACGTACTCGATCTCGGCGTCATCGCTTCGCTCGGCGCGACCGCGATGACGCACGACATCGAAATCAGGATGGGGGACGCCGGACTCCCCAACACCTTTGTCCCCGGGAGGAATCTGCTTTTTTTCACCGTGGCCGCCGCTCTCGCCTACCGCCGGGGCATACGGGCTTTGGTGGGCGGCATGTGCGAGACGGATTTTTCCGGCTACCCGGACTGCCGCGACGACACCCTCAAGGCGCTGCAGGTGGCGCTCGGCCTCGGCATGGACCGGCGCTTCACGATCGAGACGCCGCTCATGTGGATCGACAAGGCGGCGACCTTCGCATTGGCCGAGGAACTCGGCGGCAAGCCGCTCGTCGACATCATCATCGAACAGACTCACACCTGCTATCTCGGCCGTCGGGAGGCGCACGAGTGGGGGCCGGGCTGCGGCGAGTGCCCGGCGTGCAAGCTGCGAAAAGACGGCCACGCGCGCTATCGCGCCGCGCACGCGGCACGGCGCAGCGCCTGAGAGTTCATGTACCAGGTCAAGGAAATCTTCTACACGCTGCAGGGCGAAGGCATGAATGCCGGGCGTCCCGCGGTGTTCTGCCGCTTCGCCGGCTGCAACCTGTGGTCGGGACGCGAAGAGGACCGCGCGGGCGCCGTCTGCAAGTTCTGCGACACTGATTTCGTCGGCGTGGACGGGACGCAGGGCGGCAAGTACGCATCGGCGGGCGCGCTGGCGGATGCGATCGAGCGCGAGTGGCCGGCGCGGGAGAACGCCCGCAAGTTCGCCGTGCTCACCGGCGGCGAGCCTGCCTTGCAGGTGGATGCGGCTTTCATCGACGCGCTGCACGCGCACGGTTTCCTCGTCGCGATCGAAACGAACGGCACGCTCGATCTGCCCGTCGGGATCGACTGGGTCTGCGTGAGCCCCAAGGCGGAGGCTGCGTTGAAAGTGGCGAAGGGCAACGAGCTCAAGCTCGTCTATCCTCAGGCGGACGCGTCGCCCCCGGCCTTCGAGGCGCTCGCCTTCGAGCATTTTCTGCTGCAGCCGATGGACGGGCCGGACGCGCAGGCGAACACCGAGCGTGCCGTCGCGTATTGCATGCAGCACCCGAAGTGGCGCCTGAGCCTTCAGACGCACAAGTTTCTTGGAATAAGGTAAAGGCCGAATGGAGATCTACCAGGAGTTCACGTTCGACGCGGCGCACCGTTTTCCCGGCGTTCCGGAAGGCCACCCTTATCACGGGCTGCACGGGCATTCCTTCGTCGCGCGCATCGCGCTTTCCGGGCGGGTCGATCCGAAAACCGGATTCATCGCCGACCTGGGCGAAGTGGAGAAGCGTTGCCAGGCGTTGCGCGGCCGTCTCGACCACAAGTACCTGAACGAAATCGACGGCCTCGAAGTGCCGAGCCTGGAGAACATCGCCGTGTGGATCTGGGAGAGCTTGAAAACCGATCTTCCGCTCGTGCGCGTGGAGGTACGGCGCGAGTCGTGCCGGCATGGCTGCGTGTACGCCGGGAGTTGAGCCGTCAATTCGGAAGAATTGAAAACGGAACTCCGCGTCCGGCGCGGCTCTCCGGGCAGTTTCTGTGCGTTGACAGAGACGGACTGGCCTTAGAACCAGTCGCGTACAAGACCATGCTTACTTCCGCAAAGCTTCGGATCTGCGCGGCACTGCGATCTGCCATGTCGCCGAAGAAGAGCTCGGCGGCTTTAGCCATCGTCGCAGGCGCGGCCGCACCGCGGGGGTCGATCCCTTGCGCTTTGCAGCGCCGCAATAGGATCGCATCGAGGCCATTTGTGAATTTTTCAACCAAGGCAGCCGCTGGCGTGCTCTGTTGATTGTGAACGACAGATTGGTTGTTCGGCATGTTGCCTAGATATCGCCATCTGTTCGAGGTTTGCAACAACCCCCTACTGGTCAGCGCCGCCACCACCGCCACCTCGTCCTCGGCATTGAGGAGATCGCGCAAGAGCGATTCATCTCGCATGTCACTTTCCTTCGGTTGGTCCAGATGTTCGCGCCGCGGGGGATGATCATGTCTTTGCTGCGGTCCTTGCGCGTGAGAAAGCCTTCCTCGTCGAGCTCAATCAAAGCCAGCGGATACTGACTTCCCCCTCGACCTGCTTGAATTCCTTGTCTCCGGTCACGAGGTCGGATTTGCGGTCCTTCGCGAGTGCCGCGGCGAAGCAATCCGCGTAGGACATTTTGTGGCGCGCCTTGAAGGTTCCCGCCATCCGCGTAAGGGGCCAATCCGCGTCGATCAATTCGATGCCGAGACCTGTCAGATCGGTCATCGCGCTGTCGGCTTGCGACTCGGAAATTTCCCTGGCGAGGATGTACCAGACCTCTCCCGCGTTAACGATGGACATATACATGGCAATGCGGTTTTCATGGGCGTTCGTAATTAGGTCGGCGACCTCCTGTCCGGACGCTTCGTCGCCGAGATACGCGAGCGCCGCCCACGAATCGAGCACCAGCGCCTTTGGCTTGCGCGGCATCAAAGTTCCCTTTCGCGTTTTTTCTCGGCCGCCAGCGCCGTCAACAAGCGCTTGCCCTTGTATTTCCCGCGCAGATTCTGGATGTAATCGCGCGTGACGGGCGTCAGAATGATTCGATGCGCCTGCTCATCGATCTCCACCTGCACGCGCGTGCCCTCCTTGATTCCAAATTTCCGCCGGATCTTGGAGGGAATGACGATCTGGCCCTTAACGGTCATGTAGGAATCCATGAAAGTACCGTATAGTTTAACGAAAGTACGATACTACCACGGAAGTAAGCCGTTCACATATGAGCTTACATTTGTGCTCTTGGGCCCGAAGCGGACTCTGGCAGCCGGCGCGATGTGCCTTTAAAATCTTTTCCCTGAATTGATGTGGTCATGGATGCGATGAAACGTGAAATCCGCGATGGCATGCAGATCGATTGGGACATCCCCATCCGGATGGATGACGGGGTCGTCCTCCGCGGTGATGTGTTCCGGCCGATCGCCGAAGGCAGGGTTCCCGTCGTTCTGAGCTACGGCCCCTACGCGAAGGGGCTGTCCTTTCAGGAAGGCTACAAGGGCAACTGGTCGAGATTGACCCAGGCCGCACCCGAGGTGCTGAAGGGCTCGAGCAACAAGTACCAGAACTGGGAGTTGGTAGACCCGGAGAAATGGGTGCCGGAAGGATATGCTTGCGTGCGCATTGATTCGCGCGGGGCCGGGCGTTCGCCGGGCCAGCTTGACGTTTGGTCGCCGCGGGAGGCGCAGGATCTCTATTTATGCGTCGAATGGGCGGGTACACAGCCATGGAGCAGCGGCAAGGTCGGCGTCAATGGCATCTCCTACTACGCAATGAACCAGTGGCAGGTTGGCGCGCTGAAGCCGCCACACCTCGCTGCGCTATGTATTTGGGAAGGCTCATCCGACTATTACCGCGAGCTGTGCCGCCACGGCGGCATTCTGAGCGACTTTCTCAGCAGCTGGCATCCGCGTCAGGTTTCAAGCGTGCAGCACGGTGTCGGCGCGCGCGGCGCGAAGAGCGTGGTGACAGGGGAGCTTGTTGCCGGGCCGGAGACGCTCCCGGACACGGAACTCGGCAAGAACCGCGCCGATACCCCCGGCGAGGCGAAGCGGCGCCGGCGGCATGATGATTATTACGCCGCGCGGACTGCCGATTTCGCGCAGATCGAGGCGCCGTTGCTGTCCGCTGGAAACTGGGGCGGGATGGGCCTGCACACGCGCGGAAATTTTGAAGGCTGGCTGCTCGCCGGGTCACGACAGAAGTGGCTGGAGGTGCACGGCGATACCCACTTCACGCATTTCTACAGCAGCTACGGCGAGACCCTGCAGAAGCGCTTCTTCGGTCACTTCCTCAAGGGCGAAGATACCGGCTGGGAAAAGCAGCCCAAGGTGTCGCTCAACATCCGTCATCCCGGCGAAAAATTCGTGCTGCGCGGCGAGAACGAGTGGCCGCTCGCGCGCACCCGATGGACGAGGTATTTTTTGCAGCCGCACGGGCTGGGGCTGGGTACCGGCGAGCCTGCGATCGCGACAACACTGAGCTACGAGACGAACGGCGACGGCCTGACCTTCCGCACGCCGCCACTGACGACGAGCATCGAGATCACCGGTCCTGTCGCGGCCAAGCTGTGGGTGTCGTCCGAGACCACGGACGCCGATCTCTTCCTGGTATTGCGTCTATTCGATCCCGCGGGCAAGGAAGTCACCTATATCGGATCCAACGATCCCCGCGTACCGGTGGGACTCGGCTGGCTGCGTGCCTCGCACCGAAAGCTGGACGCCAAGAGATCGAGGCCGCATCGACCCTGGCATACGCACGACGAGGCATGGCTGCTGAAACCGGGCGAGCCGGTTGAACTCGACATCGAGATCTGGCCAACCAGCATCGTCGTGCCTCCGGACTATCAGCTCGCGTTTACCGTGCGCGGCAAGGATTATGAAGTGGACGGCTGCGATATAGCGCTGCCCAATGCACCCTACCCGATGAAGGGCGTCGGCCCCTTCCTCCACGTCGACCCGGACGATCGTCCCGCCGCGATTTTCGCCTGCCGGAATACCTTGCACTTTGCCGCCGGCAAGCAGCCCTATCTCTTGTTGCCCATAATTCCCGGGAGGCCCGGGGCGTAAGCTTCCTTGAGGATTCAAGCCGGAGGAACCGATGAAAAAACGTATCCTCGCAGTTGCGCTGGCAGTACTGGGACTTGTCGTCATCGCGGTGCCGGTTCCGGCGCAGCAATATCCGAGCCGCACCGTCACCATCATCGTGCCTTATCCACCCGGCGGACCCACCGACCAGCTCGCGCGCGTGGTTGCGACTCCACTGTCGGCGAAGCTCGGTCAGACTTTCATCGTAGAGAACGTCAGCGGTGGGGGAACGATCATCGCCACGAGTCGCGTCGCTCGCTCGACGCCGGACGGCCATACGCTGCTTCTGCACAATCTGCAGATTTCCGCAAATGTCACGCTCTACAAGAACCTTCCGTTCGACACGGAAAAAGACCTGGCGCCGATCATGTTCATCAATCGCAATCCGCTGGTGCTGGTCGGGCGGAAGACGCTCGAGCCGAACACCCTTGAGGAACTGCTTTCCTTGATGAAAAAGCAGCGGACGAGGGTGGCCATCCCGGGATACGGAGCCACCGGGCACCTCGCGACGTCGCTATTCGCCCAGGAAGCCAAGGTGATCATCGACCAGATTCCGTACCGCGGAGCGGCTCCAGCCTTGACCGATGTGGTCGGAGGCCATGTCGATCTGTACTTCGCTACGCCACAGTCCGTGGTGCAGCAGGTCGCCGTGGGGCAGATGAAGGCCTACGGGATCACCGAAGGGGAAATATCGCCGCAGTTCCCGACCGCCGCAAGCCTTGTGAAGGTTTTTGGACCGAAACTCGAAATTCTCTATTGGCAGGCGTTGTTGGCGCCCGCTGGAACGCCTGACGCGATTATCAGCAAGCTTAACGCCGCACTGCAAGAGACTGTCTCCGATCCTGTAATACTGAAGACTTGGGCGGCCGAGGGAGTATCTCCCTACCCGAAGGACCAACGCTCACCTGCGGCGGCGCGTGCGATACTCAAGAGCGAGATTGCACGTTGGGGCCAAGTGATTCGCGACAACGATATTCACGTAGACCAGTGACAGTCCACCGCTAGAGGACGCGCGTAACGTCGTCAAATAGCTCATCCACTTCCAGCCGCTTCGGCAGCAGCCCCTGCCCGAACGCGTAGTCGATCGCGACCTGCAGCGCGCCGCGGTTGGCTTCGACGCCGTAGGGCGTCATGTCGAATTCGCCCGCCGCTGTCGACGCTTGGGCGGCGCCGCCCGCCTTGCGCGCTTCCTTCGCCAGGCGATAGATTTCCTTCACGACCTGCGGGTGCGAGCGCGCGAGCGACTGCTTCACCACCAGCATGTGGTTGATCGGAACGGCCTTGTGGCGACGCGCCCAGTCTTTCGCCGCGGCTTCGTGGTCCGCGATGAGGGGCTTCAAACGCGGATCGTCGGGCAATTCGTTGCCGATGATCGCCGCGTCGAGCTCGCCTTCGAGCAGCATCTTCAGCATGTCCTTGCCTTCGGGCGCGCGCTCGATCGAAGGCGGATCGCGGTATTCGGCGACGTGCGGATCCTCGAAAGTCACCCAGTGCACGCGGCCGAGGTCCACGCCGTAATCTCCGGCGAGAATGCCGCGGACCCAGGTGACCGTGGTCTGCGACCAGGCGCGCGCGCCGACGCGCCGGCCGGTGAGATCGGCGGGGGAGAGCGGCCCGCGTTCCATGTTGTAGACGATGCACTGATGCTGGAAGCGCGCCGGCCCGACGCGCGCGGGCAGGAGCACGAGCGGCTTGCCGTAGGCCTTCGCCTGCAGGAAAGTCATGATGGCGAGCTCGGCCAGGTCGAAGGCGGAATCGCGCACCACGCTCTTGAAGGCGCGGTTCGGCACCTTCACGTCGGCAAAATCGAAGGCGACGAGCGCCGAGCGCAGCTCGCCTTGCCTCAAGGCGCGGGTGTTGGGGTAATTCCCGAGGAGCGTGCGCAGCGTGACCGCTTTCGTGCCGGTGGTGCTCATGATTTCCCCTTCACTTGTCTGCAAGCGCAGGATACAAGGTTTGCGCCGTGCGGAAGAAAATCCAGTCCTGGTCCTCGCGCGAAAGCGACGCCAGCGCCGCTCTCGCCTCGGCGAGGATTTCCGCGAGCGTTCCCTTGGAGGCGGGGAAGTTCGAGCCCCAGGCGATGCGTCGGGCGCCGAACGGGTCGACGACCTTGCGGAAAAAACTTTCGGGCGTCGCCTTGCCCTGCCTCGACTCGCGCACGTTGTGCGTGCTGAGTTTCAGATAGAGATTGGGAAAGCGCGCCAGCCCGAACAAGCCCGCAGCGGCCGCATACGGCGCTCCCGCGTCGATCTCGGGCCGCGCCATGTGATCGAGAACCACGCGCACTTTCGGAAAGCGCTCGAGCATCGCCTCGAGCTGCGGCAGGCCCGCGGCGCGCAGTTGCACGCACACCGGAAGGTCGGCCGCACCGGCGGATTCCCACGCGGGAAACGAACGCGGATCGTCCAGGCGCGCGTCCTTCGCCGAGGCAGTGTGCCCGGCGATGAACACGCGCAGGCCCGTGAGCCCGCGGTCCATCCAGTGGCGCATGCGTTCCGCGGCGTCGCTCGCGCACACGTCCACCGAGAACACGCCGGTGAACCGTTCCGGGTGCGCGGCGACCGCAGCAGCGACGTAGGCGTTGTCGTGACCGTAGCAGGTCGAGGCCTGCACCAGCGCCGAGCGCGCGATGCCCGCTTCGTCCATCGCCGCGATCATCTGCTCGAAGCTCGCAGGCCGCTCGCGCGACCAGCCCGATTGCTCACCGCCGAGCGGGGCGAGGGGATAGCGCCCGGTGTCGGCCGCGATGACGTGCGTATGGATGTCGATGACCGCGCTCATTCGAATCGCCCGACCGTCTTGATGATTCTCGTCATGTCCTCGTAGTCCTCGCGGATCAGCCGGTCGAAGGCCTCCGGGCTCAGCGGTCGCGGCTCGACGCCCTGATTTGCCAGCCTCCCGAGGATGACAGGATCCTGCAAGAGCTTCGCCACCGCCGCGTTGATGCGCCCGATCACCGGGCGAGGAGTCTTGGCCGGCGCGAGCAGCCCGAACCAGGAATCGAATTCGTAGGCGGGAAAGGTCTCGGCGAGCGCTGGCACCCCGGGCAGAAACGCCGAGCGCTTGCGTGACGTGACGCCGAGCAGGCGCAGGCGCTCGTCCTTCGCGAACGGAATCGCGCCGACGTTCGGCACGATCACCGCGTGCGAGCGGGCGGCGAGCACGTCGTTGTTGGCGTCCTGGGTGGACTTGAACGGGATGTGCACCATGTCCAGGCCCGCGAGGCTCGCGAAATACGCCATGGCGAGATGACTCGAACTGCCGTGGCCGGCGGAGGCGTAGTTGAGCTTGCCGGGATTGGCGCGGGCGTAGCGCACGAACTCGATGGTGCTGCTTGCAGGGACCGCGGCGCTCGTCATCAGCACATAGCTCTGCATGCCGATGTTGGCGACGCCGGCGAAATCGCCGATCGGGTCGTACGGCGGACTCGGCGCGAGGAGCGCGGTGACGCTGTGGCTGGAAGCGGCGAATACCAGCGTCTGGCCGTCGGGCGCCGCCCTGGCGACGCTCGCCGTGCCGACGGCTCCGCCGGCGCCGGGCCGGTTGTCGACGATCGCGGTCTGGCCGAGCGCCGCGCCGAGTTCGCTGTAGAAGGTGCGCGCCAGCACTTCGCGCGCGCCGCCCGCGGCGAACGGCACGACGATGCGCAGCACCTTGCCGCCGGGCTGCGCGTGCGCAGGGCCGGCGAGGGCGATGCACAGGAAGGCAATGACGGTATGGGTCCAGCGGCTCATGCCGAGACTGTAGCATCCTCGCGCAGCGCCGGCCGCTCACCCGGCGATATACTCCTTCCACCGCCGACTCGCACCGTCTGAGCGACAACTTCTGGTCCAAAGGGAACTGCCATGCAACTCAGGAAACTCATCTCTGCCTTGGCGACCGCATGCCTTCTCCCGGTCGCGGGTACAACTCACGCGCAGACCCAGGCTGCGGGCACTGCGGCGAATTATCCGGGTAAACCCGTTCACATCGTCGTGCCGTTCGCCGCGGGCGGCGCGGTGGACGCACTCGCGCGCATGATCGCTCCCGGGCTCGGCGAATCCCTCGGCCAGCCGATCGTCGTCGACAATCGCCCCGGCGCAGGCGGCAATCTCGCCGCCGATGCCGTCGCCAAATCCGCTCCGGATGGTTACACCCTGCTCCTTACCACCAACGGTCACGCGATCAGCCCCGCGCTCTACCGCAAGCTCCCTTTCGACGCGGTGAAGGATTTCGCTCCGGTGACGCAACTCCTCGCCACCACGCTCATCCTGGTCGCGAGCCCCACTTTCTCCGCTGCCAATACGCGGGAGCTGATCTCGCTCGCGAAGGCGAGGCCCGGTGCGCTCAACTACGGCTCCACCGGAATCGGCAATCCGCTGCACCTCACCATGGAGCTCCTGAAGATTTCCGCGGGGATCGACATCGTGCCCGTGCCCTACAAAGGCGACGCGCCGCTTTCCGCCGCGTTGATGTCGGGCGAAGTGGACGTCGCCGTGGTGCCGCTCGCAACCAGCGTGCAGAACATCCGGGCCGGGCGGATCAAGGCGCTCGCCGTCACGGGAGCGCGGCGCATCTCCTCGCTGCCCGCGGTACCGACGATTGCCGAGAGCGGTATTCCCGGATTCGATTCGACCAGCTGGCAGGGACTGTTCGCGCCGGCAGGGACCCCGCGCGGGATCGTCGATCGCCTTCAGCGTGAAACCGCGAAGGCGCTTGGCGCTCCCGAGGTACGCGAACGCCTCACCGGTCTGGGCGGTGACATCGTCGCGAGCACACCCGAGGAGTTCGGAGCGAAATTCAAGGCAGACCTTGCGATGTTCGCCCGCATCATCCGCGAAGCGAAGATTCCGCTGCAGGACTGAACCCGCCTCAGTCGAAGCGGTGATTGAATTGCGCTTCGACGGTTCGTGTAGTCCCGGGTTTCTGCACACGCACGGTGATGAGGTAAGCGGTTTTGCCCCGCGGCTTGATGTAGCTGCCGTAACTCGCCGCGCCGACTCCCATCGGCTCCAGGAGGGTGGAAGCACTCGTCAGCCCTGGCTGCTCGAGCCGGAGTTCGACCCGGGCATTGTCGATCGGATCCTGGCTTTTCGCGTCGAGCAACGAAACGGTGATGTGGTAGTAGCCGGATCCGCCCGGAATGCCTCCGTGCATGGTTCGCTCGATCGAATCGCTCGGAAAAGAGCGCAGCGCTTCCGCGGGCGTGATGCCCAGGTAAAAATCGATCCCGCCCACAGTCTTGTGATTGGGATCGGCGCCTGGCTTCGGTGTTGCCTTTGCGGCGACGGGCGCTTCAGCCGCCTGGGCGCTGGACGGGTTGAACATGTAGATGATCGCGGAGCGGAGCTCGGCATCGGTAAGATTGGCCTGGCCGCCGCGCGGCGGCATGCCGCCGTGGCCGCGGATCGCCGAACGCACCAGGGGGTCGAGTCCCAGCTTCATGCGCGGCACCCAGGCGTTGCGGTCGCCGATCCTGGGCGCGCCTCCCACGCCGTCCTTGTGGCACTTCACGCACTGCGCGTTCACGACCTGCTCGCCACTGCGCTGTGCGGCGAGCTCCTTCGTGCTTGCGGGCTCGACCCATTTGCCGCCCGAGCGGTTGACCATGTAGGTCACGGCGCGCCCGATCTCGAGGTCGCTCAACGAAGGCGAGCCGCCGTGCGCCGGCATGTTGCGGATTCCCTGCAGGGCGTGCTGCGTGAGACTTGAGAGGCCCTGGGAGGCGCGCTTGTTCAGGCCTGCTTGTCGCCGATTTTCGGAGCGCCGTTGGCGCCCTTCGCGTGGCAGGCGGCGCAAACGCTCTCGACGACTTCCTTGCCGCCGCGTTCGGGGGTCTGTGCGAACGCGTGCGCCGATGCGAGGGCGCACGCCACTATCACGGCCGGCATTCGCAGGATTTTCCGCTTCGCGCGGCGGGGGCTTGTGTCGCTGGGTTTGCGCATGGCATCTCCTCCTTTCGGTAGGTCGCTCCGGAGGCCGAGCATTGGTTGATACTAAACGACTTTCCCGTCCGTGCCGTTTTGATCTGGGTCAAGCAATGATCGCACGGGCGCGTCGGGAGTAAGCTAGCCATCGTTCTATCGGAGGAAGCATGGCCGACCGATCGATGTCCAGGCGCCGCTTCGGCGCCTTATTCTTCGCCGGCTTGACGCTGTTCGGCGCGGCGGACGCGCGTTCGCAAGGCAACTATCCGAGCCGGCCGATCCGGTTCATCGCGCCGTTTCCGCCGGGCGGCTCGAGCGATGTCCTGTGCCGCCTGCTCGGCCAGAAGCTCTCCGAGTCCCTCGGCCAGCCGGTCGCCGTCGAGAACCGCCCGGGCGCAGGAGCGAACATCGGCCACGAGTTCGCGGCGAAGCAGCCGCCCGACGGTTACACCATCCTCATCTCCTCGAGCAGCACCCTCGCCACCAATCCGCATCTGTACAAGCGCCTGGGTTTCGATCCCGTCGGCGACTTCTCGCCGATCTCGATGGTGGCGAGCGCGGGGCAGGTGCTGGTCGTGCATCCGTCGGTGCCCGCGGCGAGCGTGAAAGAACTGATCGCGCTCGCCAAAGCGCAGCCTGGGAAGCTCAACTTCGGCTCCGGCGGCAAGGGCATCCAGTCGCACATCTCGGGGGAGATGTTCAAGGCCGCGGCGGGCATCGACATCGTGCACATCCCCTACAAGGGCACGGTGCAGGCGGTCTCCGATCTCGTCGCCGGCCAGGTGCAACTCGTGTTCGCCGACATGGTGCCCGCCATGCCGCACATCAAGGCGGGGAGGGTGCGTCCGCTCGCAGTCACGACCGAGTCGCGCTCGCCGGTGCTTCCCGACGTGCCCACCATGATCGAGTCCGGCGTGCCCGGCTATCGGGCGGGCGTGTGGTGGGCGGTGATGGCTCCGAAGGGCACGCCCGAGGCGATCGTGAATCGCCTGAATGCCGAGCTCGGGCGCATCGTCGGTCTCGCCGACGTGCAGGAAAAGTACGCGAACCTGGGCGTTTCCACCGAGCACAGCACGCCGCAGTACGTCACCGAGAAAATCCGGACCGACACCGTGGAGGTTGCGAAGGTGTTGAAGGCGGCGGGGGTGGAGCCGGAGTAGTGGCGGAGTGCGGTGAGTCGGGCGTTCGTTCGGACCGTCGAGCCCGAGTCGCCTTCTTCGTAGTCCCCGCGAAAGCGGGGACCCAGTGACTTTGGTGAAACTTCCCTGGATTCCCGCTTTCGCGGGAATGACGGCGCGACTAATTTCTAATTTCTGGTGTTACGAGATTTGGTAACGACCAATAGTCTAGATCGATAGCCTATTTTTCCAGGCTGCGGTAGAAGCTCTGGTACCAGTCGGCAAACCGCCTGACGCCGACTTCCACCGGCGTCCGTGGTTTGTAGCCGACCGCTTTTTCCAGTTCGCTGGTATCGGCGGACGTGGCCGGAACGTCGCCCGCCTGCATCGGCAGGAGATCGAGCTGCGCCTTTTTGCCCAGGCACTGCTCGAGCACCTCGATGTAGCGCATCAGCTTGACCGGCTGGTTGTTGCCGATGTTGAAAATGCGCCAGGGGGCGTAGCTCGTCGCCGGGTCGGGCCGGTCGCCGCTCCAGTCCGACGCCGGGGCAGCGGGCCGGCCCAGGACGCGCACGATGCCCTCGACGATGTCGTCGACGTAAGTGAAATCGCGCGTCATCTTGCCGCGATTGAACACCGGAATCGGCCGTCCCGCGAGAATGCCATCGGTGAACTTGAAAAGCGCCATGTCGGGCCGACCCCAGGGGCCGTACACGGTGAAGAAACGCAAACCCGTGCACGGCAGCTTGTACAGACTCGCGTAGCTGTGCGCCATCAGCTCGTTCGCCTTCTTGGTGGCCGCGTACAGCGAGACCGGATGGTCGACGGTGTCGTGCTCGGAAAATGGCAGGCGCGTGTTCGCGCCGTAGACCGAGCTGCTGGAGGCGAACACCAGGTGAGCGACCTTGGCGTGGCGACAGCCCTCGAGCACGTTGAGGAAGCCGGTAATGTTGGCGTCGATGTAGGCGGTGGGATTCTCGATCGAGTAGCGCACCCCGGCTTGCGCCGCGAGATGCATGACGGCGTCGAACCTGCCCTGCGCGAACAATTCCTCCATCGGTTTGCGCTCGACGATGTCGAGCTTGTGGAACAGGAACCCCTTGCGCCCAAGCAGCCGGTCGAGCCGCGCCTGCTTCAACCGTACGTCGTAGTAATCGTTGAGATTGTCGATGCCGACGATTTCGTCGCCGCGGTCGAGCAGGGCGTGCGACAGGGTCGAGCCGATGAATCCGGCGGCGCCGGTGACGAGAATCTTCATTTCCGCTCTTTCTCCCGGTAGCCGCGCGGGTTCATGCTCTGCCAGCGCCAAGTGTCCCGGCACATGTCGTCGAGAGTCAACGTCGCCTTCCAGCCGAGTGTCTTTTCCGCGAGCGACGGGTCCGCGTAGCATTCGGCTACATCCCCCGCGCGGCGGGTGACGCGCTCGAACGGCACCGCCCGGCCACTTGCCCGCTCGAAAGCGCGCACCGCCTCGAGCACCGAGACTCCCCGTCCTGTGCCGAGGTTGACGGTCATTCCGCGCCGTTCGCGTTGCAGGGTGTCCAGCGCCGCGAGGTGGCCCCGCGCGAGGTCCACAACGTGAATGTAGTCTCGTATCCCGGTACCGTCGCGCGTCGGGTAGTCGCTGCCAAACACGCGAATTGATTCGCGAACACCAACGGCAACTTGGGCGATATTGGGCATGAGGTTGTTCGGGATGCCCTGCGGGTCCTCGCCGATCAGGCCGCTCGGGTGCGCGCCGACCGGATTGAAGTAGCGCAGCAAGGCGATGTGCCAGATCTCGGGTGCGGACGCCGCAAGATCCCCCAGAATCCGTTCGACCATCAATTTCGAGTGGCCATACGGATTGGTGGGTGCGAGCGGCGCATCTTCGCGGATCGGCACCGAAGTTGCGTTTCCATAGACGGTGGCCGACGAGGAGAACACCAGCGCACCGACTCCGGCCTGCGCCATCGCCCGGCACAGCACCAAGGTGCCCTGCACATTGTTGTCGTAGTACTCGATCGGCTTTTCAACGGATTCGCCGACTGCTTTGAGACCGGCAAAGTGGACCACGGCATCGAATTGGTGCCGTGAGAATATGTCCCGCACTGCGCCTTCGTCCCGAACGTCCGCGTTCGCAAATTCGGGGGCTGTCCCGGCAATCTGCGCAATGCGATCGATAACCGCGGTATGGCTGTTGTACAAGTTATCGAGAATGACCACTTCATTTCCCGTCCGCATCAGTTCGACGCAGGTGTGGGAACCGATATAGCCCGTCCCGCCGGTTACCAGCACTTTCATGAAGTCAGCTCGCGTTCACGCTTTGAATGGAACGATAGGAAGATAGATGCCGACCGGCGGTGGCGTCAACTCTTCCGGAATCCCCCGGGTTTCGGGGTTGTTGCTCAAGGGCGGCATCGACAAATTGAACCGGGTCGATCACGTTGCACGGCACTTCCGGTCGGCCGGTCTTTTGCTACTTCTTGGTTCCCGGACGGTAGCCGACGCTCCACCCGGATCGATCCGCTCAGCCCAACGGCCGCCGAATAGAGGCCGTAGGAGAGTCCGATCAGTGACCTTCGCGGTGCTACAACAGGTTCTGCAGTGGAGAAACGCCTGCCGCGACCGGAGAGTCAACGAACGCGTCGACCGCCAGCTTCGCGCCGCGACCGGGTATGAGGAGTCGCACGCGTGCGCAGTGAGGTCTTGGCGCGCTTGCTACGGCGTAGATACAACACAACAGGGGGGGCCAAATCTCCAGCATTATCCGTGGCTTCCACTCCCCGGACAAAGCGGCCGAACAGGTAAGCGACGCCCAGCCCTATCGCGGGCCACGCCAGCAGTACGATCAACCAACTAGTCCAGTTCATCATGCGATAGGATAACAAGAAAACAAACTGCTATTCGCGCTTGGCGTCCACGCTTGGCACCAAACTCCGCGACCAAATTCCTGGAGTCTGGCCTAAAGGCACTAGGCTGCCCCTACTAATTACGTGGGGTTCATGCCTTATGACGGCATCATGAAGTTGGGGGCTGAATTGTGTCAAGTGCAAAGTGCTCGCCACACGGACGCGATATTCGGAACACGCTTGGCGAGGTTCAGGACACTTCTTTTCTGTCGCCCACAAGCGACAAGCCGCCCTGCGAGGTTCGTTCCGGGGGCACCCTGAGTCGTTCGAATTTGGCGCTATCGCCCCTCCGGTCGGTTGGCCGTGCCGCCTGATGCCGAAAGTTGCCGGCCTTGGCGATGGTCCTGCGCCCGCCGTCATGCCGGGTCCGAACGGCACGGGCATGCGCCGGGCGGAGCCCCCTTTCCGGGTTCGCAAAATCGGAGACAGCGGCTCTTCAGCCACACATCATTCAGACGGCGTTCTGCTGGCAACTGCCGATTGGCATGCCGACATTGAATCGCCCAGATACGCTGAAGTAGTGATTGCGACCTCAAGGCGAGGGAATTCTGAGAGAATTTGACACGCGCCATCAAGGAAAGGAATGCGGGGATGAGTACGATCGCTGTTGTCGGACTCGGTTATGTCGGATTGCCACTCGCGGTGGCGTTCGGGAAAAGATTCGAGACGATCGGTTTCGATTTAAGCGCGGAGAAGGTGGAAAACTATCGTCGCCACGTCGACCCGACAGGAGAGGTCTCCGGCGAGGAATTGCGCGCGGCGGTCCGGCTTACGGTGACGACCGATCCGGCGAAGCTGGCCGCCGCCGATATCCTCGTGATCGCGGTTCCGACGCCGATCGACGGCGTCCGCCAGCCCGATTTCGGGCCGCTGGTCGGTGCGAGCACCACGGTAGGCAAGCATATGAAGAAGGGAGCGACGGTGGTATACGAGTCGACCGTATATCCCGGCGCGACCGAGGAAGTCTGCATCCCGGTGCTGGAACGAAACTCGGGGTTGACCTGGCTCAGGGATTTCAATGTCGGCTACTCCCCCGAACGCATCAACCCCGGCGACAAGGAACACAGGCTCGAGACCATCGTGAAGGTCGTCTCCGGCGATACCGCAGAAACACTCGAGAAAGTCGCCGGCCTCTACAGCGTAGTGGTGGCCGCCGGTGTGTACCGCGCGTCCAGCATCAAGGTTGCCGAGGCCGCCAAGGTGATCGAGAACACCCAGCGCGATCTGAACATCGCCCTCGTCAACGAGCTGGCGATCATATTCAACCGAATCGGAATCGATACGCTCGAAGTGCTCCAGGCGGCCGGGACGAAATGGAATTTTCTGCCGTTTCGGCCCGGACTTGTCGGCGGCCACTGCATCGGGGTGGACCCCTACTACCTGACCCACAAGGCCGAGATGCTCGGCTACCATCCCGAGGTGATTCTCGCCGGACGACGCATCAACGACGGCATGGGAAAGTTCATTGCCGAGCAAACCATCAAACAGATGATCCGGAATGGTCGACCCATTAAGGATGCCAAGGTCAACGTGCTCGGATTGTCATTCAAGGAAAACGTTCCTGATCTGCGCAATTCGCACGTGATCGACGTCATCAACGAACTCAGGACCTACGGCGTCCAGGTGTTCGTGCACGACCCGGTCGCCGACCCGGCGGACGCCCGGCACGAATACGGCATCGAACTTGTCCCTTGGGAGGCGCTGCCGACGGCTGATGCGATGGTCGTGGCTGTCGCCCATCGCCAGTTCCGGAGCATGGGTGAGGGACCACTCGCACGCAAGATCGCGAAGGGCGGCTGTTTTATCGACGTCAAATCGCATTTCGACGCGTCGGCGCTGCGAGCCGCGGGACTCTCCGTCTGGAGGCTATAGCTCCTCCCTTACCGCAGTTGCGAGAGCCGTCTCGCGCTTTGTTCTGATCCACGTGTCAGTCCTGACGACAGGCCCCGCCGGCGGGGCGAGGTCGGCACGCGGCTTGCTTACAAAAGTGTAAGGAGCTTGCTGGAGGAGATCTATTGCTTAGGAATCAATGAAAAACATCCGCTCGGCGGTGGGGAATAGTCGGGATTCCGGCATTGGCGCGTGAAATCTGACAATTTTTTTGGCGCGATCGTTGGACTCGCTTCCGTCTTGGCCATCGCAACGAGTTTCGCGCGTTCTCAGGGGCCAAGCGGCACGCTCTTTGCGTGCTGTTTCGTTTCATTTGCTGGAAGTTTTGCAAGGCACGGTTAGGACGATTTCGGGAGGGGGCATGTACACAAGAACTCTAACTCTAGCGGTCAGGGGGATTTCCGGATTTTG
>JBGPTG010000027.1:0-17321 GCA_041490545.1 Gammaproteobacteria bacterium | reverse complement strand
TCTTCCACCAGCAGTTGCGCGACGGTTTTTCTTCCGAGCAGCTTCGCGACCGGCTTGCGGCGGCGGAGCTTTTGCCCGCTCCATTGCGCCAGCCCGGCCTCGCGCATCGCGGCGAGGCGCGGCCGGCCGCACGGCTGCCTGTGGGTGCTCGACGCCACCGACCTGAAAGACATCGAGCCGCTGTCGATCTACGAAGTGAGCGAACTCGATTCGCCCTGGAGCCGGGCCACGCCCGGGCGCTTCGGCGCGCACCAGTTCCAGGAGCACATGACAGACACGCTTTTATACTGCGCCTGGTTCGCAGGGGGACTGCGCATCGTCGACATCGCCGACCCGCACTCACCGCAAGAGATCGGCCACTTCATCCCCGAGCCGGCCCCGGGAAAAGCCGCGCCGCAGACCAACGACGTCGAGGTCGATGAACGGGGACTTATCTACATCGTCGACCGCTACGCGGGATTCGATGTCCTCGAGCTTAGCCGCTAAGGTTGCGCCGAACAGAAGGCGCTCTCAGGCGGCCTTGCGCAGGCCGGCACGGATCACGATTTCGTCGAACGGCGCGCGCAAACCGCCGCGCTCGTCTTTCTCGAGGAGCCCCAACCCGATGAGCGCCTGCACGTCGGTGTGCACGTTCTTGTAGTCCCGCGAGAGCGCGCGCGCAAGCGGCCGGATCTGCAGTCCCTCGTCTCCGGCGACATGGCGAACCAGCTCCAGCCGCTTTTCCGACACCGCGCTGAACAACTCCGCGATGCTGCCGAAGGCGAGCCGCGGGGTCGCCTTGCGCCCGGCGCGCGTCTGCCGCCAGGCCCGTGTAAAGGCGGCGAGCGCCGCCTGGGAACTCAGCACTTCGATCTCGATCCGGTTCATCGCCATCTCCATCCCGCCAGGCGGGTACAATCTTCGCGAAAATCTTCCAGCAGCCTTTCGAGCGACTCGAAGCGGTACGATTCCTCGCGATCGCCGTAGTGCCGGTGATCGCCCTTCCCCGTCTCGTTGTCGTAACGCACGAGGCAGCGGTTGCCGCGGCCGCAATACAGCCGGTACTTCAATCCGTGCGGCCGCTCCGCCGATGGCCTGGGCAGAGCCCAGATCACCATTTCCACCGTCACACCGTCCTGCACCGTCCGGTAGCGGAAGACTTGCGAGGCCCGCATGATGGTGCATCATACCATCACCCGGTCCCGTGCACGCGCCGCTGGCGCTTAAGGTCACAAACCTTGAACGCCAAGCCGGTCGTCGCCGTCTCGTCCCGCCAAGCGGGTGAAGCTCACGCCCAGTTCTCGACCTTCAATCCTTCGACGCGGCGGAAGTGCTTCTCGTTGTTCGTTACAAGCACCGCGCCCGTGCTGCGTGCATGAGCCGCGATCATGAGGTCCATGTTGCCGATCGGCGTTCCCTCCGACTCCAGCTTCGCCCGGATGTCGGCGTAGTGCTGGGCGGCGGCGCGCGACCAGTCGAGCACCGTCAGCCGCCACAGGAAATCAGCGACCGTCGATGCCAGCGTGCGCGGCGAGCCCTTCGCCTTCACCCCATAGAGCAGTTCGGCCTCGGACACCACGGAGATGCATAACTGCCCGCTGTCCAGTTCCCCGAAGCGCGCCCGCACGGCCTCCGGACGCTTGCGGATGACGTAGCTCGAGATGTCCGTGTCGAGCATGTAGCGTTTCACTTGAAAGACTTTCGCTTCTGCGGCGGCCGATCCTTGCGGTTGCCGAGGAAGCCTTGCACGCCTTCGGGCTTCGCGTCGAAGAAGTCGTCCCAGGAAGACGGCTTGGCGGAGAGCACGACCTTGTCGCCGACCTTGGACACGAACACTTCGTCGGCGCCTTCGAAACGGAACTTCGCGGGCAGGCGCACGGCCTGGCTGCGGCCGTTGCGGAACAGTTTTGCGGTGGCGGGACGGTCCATGGGCGGTCCTCCGGAGAGCGATGCCGCATTCTAAGCCGCCCGCTGGTATATATCAAGGCATATGCCTTGGCGCCCCGCAGGCCCTACTCGATTCCGGCGGCAAAAAACGCGGCCTTGGACGCCGGCGTCGCCAGATATTTCACGAAGTCCCTCGCGACTTCCGGAGTCGGCGCATCGCTCAGCACGCCTGCCGAGTAGGACGTGTAATTCTGGATCTGCGCCGGCAGCGGACCGACGTATTTCAAGCCCTTGGACTCGAAGAGGCGGATCTCGGTGATCGCGCCGAAGCCGATTTCGTTGCCCTTGCCGGCGATGACGTGCTCCAGCACCTGGGCACCGTTGGCGTAGCGCGTGGTCTTGGACTTGAGCGGCTCGGCGATGCCGAGCAGGTCGAACATCCTCTCCAGGTACAGGCCCGTCGAGGCCTGGTTGTAGACCAGGGAATCCGCGCTCTGCAGCGACTGCTTGAACCGGTCGAGGTTCGCGATGTCCGGCTCATTCGCGTCCGCGCGCACCACCACGCCGACCCCGACGCGCCCGACGACGACATGCGAGTCCGCTTCGATCTTGTTGTGCCTCACCTGCGCGTCCATGAGCCCCGGCGGCGCGATCAGCACGTCGGCGACCTCGCCGCCCGAGATCCGCTTCTCGAGCTGCGGCGCGGTGTTGAACGTAATCCTCGCGCGATGGCCGGTGTCCTTCCTGAACTGCTCGGCGACCTTGACCAGTCCCGGCTCGATCGCGCCGGCGCTGAGCACCTTGAGGTCAGCCCCCACGGCGGTACCCGAGACAATACACAAGGCGGCAAAAGCAGCGGGCAGTCTCATCGCAGGTCTCCTCGGAAGCGCGCAAGTTACCATAGAGTCCGCCGAAGCGGACCCGATCCAGGGGAGTACGAGGGGATGTGTCCCCTCATTTTGTAAACGGTCCACAGCCTCATTCGGCCCGCGCGCCGGAATCCCTGACTACTTTCGCCCACTTGGGAATCTCGCGCGCGATGTAGTCGGCGAAATCGCGCGGCGTGCCGGTGCTGATCTCCGCCCCGAGCGACTCCAGCCTCTCGCGCAGGTCCGGGAGGCGCAGCACCGCGACGATGTCGCGGTTGATGCGCTCGACCAGCGTCGCCGGGGTCGCCGCCGGCACCACCACGCCGTGCCAGGTGATCGCCTCGAATCCCGGAACTCCCGCTTCGGCTACCGTCGGCAGCTCGGGAACGCTCGCCGAACGCCGCGCCGAGGTGACGGCCAGCGCACGCAATCGTCCCGCCTTGATGTACGGGATCACCGAGGCCGAGGTCGCGAACATCAGCTGCGCCTGCCCGGCGATGACATCGGTCAGCGCCGGTTGCGCGCCTTTGTACGGGATGTGCTGCATCTGCACGCCGGTCATGGCCTTGAACAGCTCGCCAGCCAGATGCGCGGCCGCGCCGCTGCCCGAGGAAGCGTAGTTGAACTCGCCCGGATGCGCCTTGGCAAGCGCGATCAGCTCCTTCACCGAGCGAGCATCGACGCCGGGATTGACGACGAGGATGTTGGGTTGGATCGCAACCAGCGCCACGGGTGCAAAATCGGCCACGGGATCGTAGCCAAGCTTCTGGTACAGGCTTTGATTGGTCGCAAGGATGCTGTTGTTGCCCAGAAGCCAGGTGTGACCGTCGTCTGCGCTCTTCGCAACGAGTTCCGCGGCGATGTTGCCGCCGGCGCCGGGGCGATTTTCGACGATCACCGGCTGGCCGAAGCGCTCGGCGAGCTTCTGGCCCAGCGCACGCGCAAGGATGTCGCTCGGTCCGCCGGGCGTGAATCCGACGACGAAACGCACCGGGCGCTCGGGAAACGTCTGGGCGCAAGCGAGCGGGGCGGCGAGGGCCAGTACGAGGGCGATGCGTTTCATGCGCGGATGATATCCCGCCGGCTTAGTTAGTAGAATAGCGGCCTCGCTGCAGGATCCCGCCGCATGAAATCCACGCCGCAGATTTCGCCCGTCATGCAGGACCTCTCCGCCTACATCGCCGGGGCGCTGCGCCGGCCGCTGCCGCCCGCGGTGCAGGAAAAAACCAAGCACCACCTGCTCGATACGCTCGCCGCGATGATCTCCGGTTCGCGACTGCCACCGGGAAAGATCGCGATCTCCTTCGCCAAAACGCGCGGCGGCGTGCGCGAAGCGCGCGTCGTCGGCAGCAAGCTCGTCACCTCGGCCGAGAACGCCGCGCTCGCCAACGGCATGCTCGCGCACGCCGACGAGACCGACGATTCGCATTCCGCCTCGCAGACGCATCCCGGCTGCGGCGTGGTCGCCGCCGCGCTCGCCATGGCCGAACGCGAACGGCGCAACGGCGCGGCGCTGCTGCGCGCGGTCGCGCTCGGCTACGACGTGTGCTGCCGGCTCACGCAGTCGTTGAACGCAATCCAGTTCCGCTCCGACGGCCATTCGACGCACAGTTTCGGGCCGACGTTCGGCGCGGCTGCGGCCGCCGGCGCGCTGGCGGGCCTCGACAAGCGCGGCGTGCGCCACCTGCTCTCGTACGCGGCGCAACAGGCCTCCGGCATTTCCTGCTGGATGCGCGACGAGGAACACATCGAAAAGGCCTTTGACTTCGGCGGCATGCCGGCGCGCAACGGCGTGGCGGCGGCGGCCATGGTCGCGCACGGTTTCAGCGGTGTCGAGGACGTATTCTCCGGGGAACGCAGTTTTTACGTCGCCTATGGCCGGGAGGCGGATCCCCGGGAACTGACGCGCGGCCTGGGCGAAGACTACGAAATCATGAACGCCGACATCAAGCGCTGGGCGGTCGGCTCGCCGATCCAGGCGCCGCTCGACGCGCTGCTCGAGTTGATCCGGATGCACAAGATCGGTGCCGGCCAGGTCGAGCAGATGGTCATACGCGTCGGGAATCCGGGCGCCAACACGACCGACAACCGCGGCATGCCGGACATCTGCATGCAGCACCTGTGCGCGGTGATGCTGCTCGACGGAACCGTCAGCTTCCGTTCCTCTCATGACACGAAACGCATGCGCGACCGGAACGTCCTCGCGCTGCGCGAGCGCATGCAGCTGCACGGCGACGCCGAGCTGACGCGTGCCATGCCGCGCCGGGAAGGCGTGGTCGAGATCAGGTTGAAAGACGGGCAGGAGTTCAGGCACCATACGCGGTCGGTGCGCGGAACGCCGGAGAACCCGATGACACGCTCGGAGGTCGAAGCGAAGAGCCTGGACCTCGTCGCACCCGTGATCGGCAGCGCCCGGGCGCGCCGGCTGTGCGGCACCGTCTGGAACCTGGAGAAGGTGCGCGACATCAGATTGCTGAGACCCCTGCTCGGATGAGCGGAAATTTAACGGAGAAACCCATGAACCGCATCGTGCACATTGCGCTGAAGGTCGACGACCTGAAGCGCAGTACCGAATTCTACGAGAAGGTTTTCGGATTCAAGGAATCCAAGACCGAGAAGGTGCGCGACCATACTTCGCGGCATCTCTCCGATGGCGTCATCGACCTGTCGATCATGCAGTACGACGCCGGCACCGAGTCGGCCGAATCCAAAGCCGCCGGCGAGGGGCCGTGCATCCACCATTTCGCCGTCGAGGTGGACGACATCAAGAAGGCCGAAAAAGACGTGCGCGCGCATGGCTGCGAGATGATCAGCGATCCCGGGATCATCCCGGTGAAGTTCCGCGCCCCCGGCGGCACCGTGTGCGAGCTCGTGCCCAAGGGCCGCTACGGCAAGAAAAAATAGCAAGAGCGGTACGGAGGAGGAGCATGGAGGAGGAGACCCGCAAGGCGGGAGACCTGTGGTCGGGCGTGGTGCTGCTCGCGCTAGGCGCCTACATCGTCTTCGAGGCATCGCGCTGGGAATACCTGGGTGCCGACGGACCCGGCGCGGGATTCTTTCCGACGTGGTACGGCATTGCGATGGTGGGACTGGCGATCCTGCTCATCGCCTCCCACGTGAGGCAAAGGCCCTCGGTCGAAAAAAGAATTGCCTGGCCCCGGGTCGGCCGCGCGCTCGCCGTCTGGCTCGCGCTGGCGGCATCCGTGGCGCTCGCCAAGCCGCTCGGGTTCCTGCTGAGTTTCGCGCTGCTCACTTTCTTCATCGTCGCCGCCATGTACCGCCGCCCGGTCAAGGTCGCCGCGTCAGTTGCCCTGGCGGGCGCCGCCGGCATCTACCTCGCGTTTCCGCTCGCCCTCGGGGTGTCCCTTCCCGTCGGCGTGTTCGGCTTCTAGCAAAGGCGGGGGAGCGTCGTGGAAATTCTCTCGGGCCTTGCGAATGGCTTCGCGGTTGCGCTGGATCCCGTCAATCTGTTCTGGTGTTTCGTCGGGGTGTTCCTCGGCACCGTGGTCGGCATCCTGCCGGGGCTCGGACCGCCGGCGACGATCGCGATGCTGCTGCCGCTCACTTTCCACATGCAACCTGCGGGCGCCATCATCATGCTCGCCGGCATCTACTATGGCGCCAAGTACGGCGGCTCGACGACCTCGATCCTGATGAACGTGCCGGGGGAGTCCGCCTCGGTGGTCACCTGCCTGGATGGTTACCAGATGGCGCGAAAGGGGCGCGCCGGCGCCGCGCTCGGCATCGCCGCGATCGCGTCGTTCATCGCCGGCACCGTCGGCGTGCTCGGGCTCATGCTGGTCGCCCCGCCGATCTCGAGGCTCGCGCTTTCGTTCAGCTCTCCGGAGTACTTCGGCCTGATGTCGCTCGGCCTCGCGCTGGTGGTGCTCCTAGCCGGGCGCTCTATCGTAAAGGCCCTGCTCGCCGCGCTGGTGGGTCTGTGGATCGCGAGCGTAGGCACCGATCTCTTCAGCTCGACGAGCCGGTTTACGTTCGGGCGCCTGGAACTTCTCTCCGGAATAGATTTCATCGTCGTTGCGATCGGCGTGTTCGCGCTCGGCGAAGTGCTCGCGAACATGGAGACGCAGGAAGAGACGCAGCTGATACCGGTGCCCAAGGGGCTGAGGAATCTCCTGCCGACCCTGCAGGACCTCAAGGATTGTCGCTTCGCGTTTCTCAACGGTTCGGTGCTCGGTTTCCTGGTCGGGGCGCTCCCGGGCGGAGGATCGACCATCGCTTCGTTTCTCTCCTACGGCCTGGAAAAGGCGGTGTCGCGACGCCGCGACCAGTTCGGCACCGGCGTCATCGAGGGCGTGGCGGCCCCCGAAGGCGCCAACAACTCGGAGACGGGCGGCGCTCTGGTGCCGCTACTGACGCTGGGGATTCCCGGCTCGGGCACGACCGCGATTCTGCTCGCGGCGCTGGTGCTGTGGGGCTTCAAGCCGGGGCCGCTGTTCATCCCGGAGAATCCTGCGCTCTTCTGGGGGCTGGTGGCGAGCATGTATATCGGCAACGTCATGCTGCTCATCCTCAATCTTCCGCTGGTGCCGCTGTTTGCGCAGGTGCTGCGCATGCCGGCCTATGTGCTCTACCCGCTGATACTCGGCGTGTCGATGATCGGCGTCTACAGCGTCTCCGGAAGCCTGTTCGATCTCGCGCTGCTGCTGGTGTTCGGCCTGCTGGGCTACCTGATGCGCAAGCTCGACTACCCGGCCGCGCCGCTGATTCTCGGGCTCGCGCTCGGCGCAGGCATGGAACGGGCGCTGCGACAATCGTTGATGATGTCGGAGGGAAGCCTCGCCATCCTGGTATCGCGTCCGATCTCGGCAGCGATGCTGTCGTTGGCCGTGGTGGTTTTGCTGATCCCGTTCGTCGGACGCTTCAATGCCTGGCGCGTCCGCGCCATCGAGCAGGAATGAGGAGATACTCAATGAGGATTCCCGTTCACACTGCAGCGCTCGCCGTGCTTCTGGGCATGGTCGCTTCGCAAGGCCTGGCCCAGGGCTTCAAGCCCACCCGCCCGATCGAAGTCGTGGTGCACACCGGACCCGGCGGCGGCAGCGACGTGCTTGCGCGGGCGATCGCCATCATGATCGAGAAGGAAAAGCTGCTGCCGGTGCGCATGCAGGTGGTCAACAAGACCGGCGGCAACGCGGCCGTGGCCGCCGCCTACCTCGCGGAGAAGGCGGGAGACCCGCACACCATCGGATTTTTCACCGGCGTCTGGCTCACCACGCCGCTCATCAGCGCCGAGTCCAGGATCACGCTGCGCGATCTGACTCCGGTCGCGCGCCTGGTGCTGGAACCCGCGGTCATCGCGGTGAAGGCCGATGCGCCTTTCAGGACGCTCGCGGAATTCATCGACGCAGCGAAAAAGAACCCGGGGAAAATGAAGCAGTCGGGCGGCTCGAACACCAGCCGCGACAACGTCGTGCGGCAGCTGCTGCAGAAGTCCGCCGGCGTGCGCTGGGCGTACATTTCCTTTCCCGGCGGCGGGGAGCGCATAGCGGCGCTGCTCGGCGGGCACGTCGACATGATGGTGATCGAACCCGAGGAAGCCGGCGAGCACATCCGCGCCGGCACCATGCGCGTGCTCGCCCAGGTGAGCGAATCGCGCCTGCCCAATTTCCCCAACGTGCCCACCCTCAAGGAAGCCGGGTTCGACGTGCCGGTGGTTCCGCAGGTGCGCGGCGTGGTCGCGCCGCCGGGAATTCCGAAACAGAACGTCGAATTCTGGGAGGACCTGTTCCTCAGGTTGACGCGCACGGCTTCCTGGCGCAAGTACATCGCCGACAACCAATTCGAAGACGGCTACCAGAACGCCGCGGAACTCCTGAAGTTTTACGACCAGTTCACCGATCGCATGCGCGACATCCTGAAGGACGCCGGCGTCAAGACCGTACGCTAGAGTCCGAACATGACTTCGCCCGCCGGCATCGAATCGGTCGCCGAGCGGCTGGTCGGGAAAGTCGCGGCGCTCGCCCCCGGGCACATCCCCGCCGCCGCGCGAGTCCGCTGCGAAGACCTGCTGCTCGATGTCGCCGGCCTGTGCGTGGCCGCGCGCAACAGCGACTACGTCCGGGCTCTGCTCGCGAGCGTCGATGCCGGCGGCCCCTGCACCGCGCTCGGTCACCCGGACGGCTATCGCGCCGAGGACGCGGCCATGATCAACGGCACGGCCGCGCACGGCGAAGACTTCGACGATACCTTCGAGGGCGGTCCGGTGCACTCCGGCGCCGTCGTCGTGCCCGCAGTGCTGGCCGCGTGCGAGCGTTTCGGTCGCGATGGGCGCGCGGCGCTGCTGGGCATCGCCGCGGGTGTCGAAACGATGTGCCGGCTGAGCCTGGTCGCGCCCAAGCTGATCCACAAGGCCGGATTCCATCCCACCAGCGTGCTCGGCGCAATGGCAGCGACCCTGGGCGTCTCGGCCGCGCTCGGCATGAACCGCAAGCAGACGGTCGATGCTTTGGGCATCGCCGGCAGCATGGCCGGCGGGATCATCGAGTATCTCACCGATGGCGCCTGGACCAAGCGCCTGCACGCGGGCTGGGCGGCGCGCATCGGGCTGCACGCCGCGCGCATCGGCCGCGAGGGTTTTCTCGGGCCGCGCACCGTCTTCGAAGGCACGCACGGGTTGTTCTCCGGTTTCGCCCATACGGCGCAAGGCGATTTCGACGCCCTCACCGGAGACTTCGGGCAGACGTGGCTGCTCGAGGGCATCGCTTTCAAGCCCTACGCGACCGGCACCATGAACCAGCCTTATATCGATTGCGCGCTGCGGCTGGCAAAGAAGGGGTTCGCCGCCGAGGACGTTGCCGAGGTCTTCTGTGAAACCGCCGAAGGCTACGTGCATCGGCTCTGGGAGCCGCTAGCCTCAAAGCACCGTCCGCCGAATGCGTACGCGGCAAAATTCAGCACGCCGTTCAACATCGCTGTGGCGTTCGTCACCGGCAGCGCAGGATTCGCAGCATTCACCGAAGCCACCGTGCGCGACCCGCGCATACTCGCGCTCGCCGCCAAAGTGCGCTACGGCGTCGATCCCGGCAATCCCTATCCCAAGGCCTACACCGGCCACGTCAGGATGACGCTCAACGACGGCCGTGTGTTCGACGAACGCCAGCCGCATATCCGCGGCGGCGTGCACGAGCCGCTTGCGCGCGAAGAAATCGCAAACAAGTTCCGCGGCAATGCCCGCTACGGCGGATGGGACGTCACGCGCGCCGAAGCTTTCCTGCAGCTTGCCAGGCGCGCTTTCGAAGGACCCATCGATCTGTCGCCGTTCCGCGGCTAGGAGCGGACCAGGGTCATCTATCAGTTCCCCGCGTCGAACTCGCGCCGGAACTGTATCGCCTCGGCAAACTGCGCCGCTGCAATGCGTTCGCCGCCTGCAAGGTCGGCGATGCTGCGCGCGATCTTCTGAACCCGGTGGTAGCCCCGGGCGGACAGGTGCAGGCGCTGCATGGCCTGCCCAAGCAGCTTGCGGGACGCTTCATCCGCGGCGCAGAACTGCTCGATCTCCTTCACGGTCAGATCGCGGTTCAGCTTGCCCTGCCGGGCGATCTGGCGCTCGCGCGAGCGCATGACCCGCTCGCGGATCGGCTCGGTCGGCTCGCCGGTGGATGCGCCGGTCAGGTCTTCTTCCGCGAGCGCCGGAACTTCGAAGTGAATGTCGATCCGGTCGAGCAAAGGCCCGGATATTTTCCCCCGATAGCGCGAAACCTGATCGGGGGTGCAGCGGCATCGTTTGCGCGGATGCCCCAAAAATCCGCAGGCGCACGGATTCATCGCGGCTATCAGCTGAAACCGCGCAGGAAATTCGCACTGGCGCGCTGCGCGCGAGATCGCGACGCGGCCCGACTCGAGCGGCTCGCGCAGCGCCTCCAGCACCCGGCGCGCGAACTCCGGCAGTTCGTCCAGGAACAGCACGCCGTGATGCGCTAACGATATCTCACCCGGCCTGGGGTCGGCGCCGCCACCGACGAGCGCGACACTGGATGCCGAATGATGCGGTGCCCGAAACGGACGCTGTTTCCAGTGCTCCTGCTGAAAGCCGCTCGATCCCAGCGAAGCGAGCGCCGCCGACTCGAGCGCTTCGGCGCCGCTCATCGGCGGGAGCAAGCCAGGGAAGCGCGCCGCGAGCATGGATTTTCCGGTGCCGGGCGGACCGATCATCAGCGCGCTGTGTCCGCCGGCAGCGGCCACCTCCAGGCCCCGCTTGGCGCGTGCCTGCCCCTTGACGTCGGACATGTCCGGGTACACGGGGGAGGCGCCGAGTCGCGGCGATGCCGGGCTCGGCAAGGTCTTCTGCCCGGTGAGATGCGCGCAGACATCGAGCAGCGACCCCGCTGCATACACGCGTGCCCCTTCGACCAACGCGGCTTCGTCGGCGCTCTTTTCCGGCAGGACGAAGGCACGGCCGGCGCGTACTGCGCTACGGGTCATCGCGAGCGCCCCCCGCACCGGGCGCAAGTCGCCAGTCAGCGAGAGCTCCCCCGCAAATTCATAGCCGGACCAGCCCTCGCCGCGGAGTTGCTGCGAGGCCGCCAGAATTCCGAGCGCGATCGGCAGGTCGAAGCGGCCGCTTTCCTTGCGCAGCTCGGCGGGCGCCAGGTTGACGGTGATGCGCCGCGCCGGAAACTCGAAACGGGAATTCAGCAGCGCGGCGCGAACGCGGTCGCGGCTTTCCTTGACCTCGGTGTCGGGCAAACCGACGATGGTAAAAGCGGGCAGGCCGTTTGCGACATGCACTTCGACCACGACCTCGGGCGCATCCATACCCGAGAGGGCCCGGCTGTGAAGCAGCGCGAGCGACATTGCGGCGCCTACTTCGCTTTGACCCTCGCCTCGAGTTCGGCGACGCGCGATTCCATTTCCGCAAGCCTTTCGCGGGTGCGAATCAGGAGCTTGGCCTGTACCTCGAATTCTTCGCGTGTCGCCAAGTCAAGCTTGGAGAAGACGGCGGCGAGCATTGCCCGCAGGTTCTTTTCCAGATCCTTGGCAGGGCTCGCGGCGAGGAATTCGTTCATCCTCGCGTTGATTTCATCGAGTAGCCGGGTTTGCATCGGTGCGCGTCGCCGTTCGAGTCTAGCACGGACGATTAACGCCCTTACCCCGCCGCCGGCCGACCGCACAATAACGGTGCGATGCCATCCGATCGCGCCCCATTGCAGTGCCACGGCTGCATTGCAGCCATCTCAACTGATTGATATAAATTGGAAAAAAAGCTGGCACGGGCCGTGCTGAAAGAGGGTTCGTCTGTTCAACCATAGAAAGGTCCAGCGATGAAAAAGCTTTTGATTGCTTCTGCGGTTTCTGCTGCTTTTGCAGTTCCGGGCATTGCCTTCGCCCAAGCCAAGCCCCCCGCGGCTCCGACCCTGGATAAGGTGCTCGAGGCTTCGGGGATCAGTGTGAGCGGCTATATGGATGTGGCTTACACGTACGCGAACAAGAACATCGAAGCCGGGATTGGTACTCCCGCGGTTGCGCCAAGGGTGTTCGACAACCAGAACAACTCGTTCGGGTTGCATCAGTTCGGTCTGACGGTGGCGAAGCAGCCCAAGGAAGGTTTTGGCGGACTGGTCAACCTGACGGTCGGTAGCGATGCCCAGGTGATCCATTCCTTCCCTGAGAACCCGGGTGGCACGTCTATGTTCGACGTCACCCAGGCCTTCATGCAGTACGCCACCGGTTCCCTTACCGTCATCGCGGGCAAATACGCGACCATGCACGGAACCGAGGTGATCGCGAGCACGGGCAATACGAACTTCTCGCGCTCGATTCTCTTCGGTGCAGTGCCGTTCACACACACGGGCCTGCGCGCGACCTGGGCCCTGAGCGACCAGGTGAGCTTGATGGCGGGTGTCAATAACGGCTGGGATCAGGTTACCGACGCAAACAAGGGCAAGACCGTGGAACTGGGCGCAACGCTCAACCCGATCAAGCCGCTCACGATCACCGTTTCCGGTATGAGCGGCAAGGAGCCGACTGGAACAACGGCGGTGCCGAACGACGGCACGCGTACCAGCCTGAATGTGGTGGCTTCCTACACCATCATCGATCCTCTGACGGTGGGCCTGGAGTATCTGAGTGTGAGCCAGGACAACGTCGGCGGCCTCGGCACCAAGCAGAAGTACGACGGCGAGGCGCTGTACGTCACTTATATGATTACGCCGAAGTTGCGCGGCGTTCTGCGCTTGGAGTCCTTCAACGACAAGGACGGCTTCCACTTCAGCACAGCCGGCACGAAGTACAAGGAAGGGACCGTAACGATCTCGTATCTGGTCAACGACAGCTTCGAGGCACGTGTCGAAGCGCGGAGCGACAAGGCGACCAACGCGGTGTTCACTGACTCGACCGGCGCAACCAGCAAGACTCTGATGACGGGCGCGCTTCAGGGTCTCTACAAGTTCTAGGCCGAGACGCCCAGGAGACATTCACCAAAACTAGGGAGCACATTTCATGAAACTCGTAACTGCAATCATCAAGCCGTTCAAGCTTGACGAGGTGCGCGAGGCCTTGTCCGCCATCGGCGTGCAGGGCATCACCGTCACCGAAGTCAAGGGCTTTGGCAGGCAGAAAGGCCACACCGAGCTGTACCGCGGTGCCGAATACGTGGTCGATTTCCTGCCCAAGGTCAAGGTCGAAGCCGCGATCAAGGACGAGTTGCTCGATCAGGCCATCGAAGCGATCGAGAAGTCGGCCAACACCGGAAAGATCGGCGACGGCAAGATCTTCGTTTTCGATCTCAAGCAAGTGATCCGCATCCGCACCGGCGAAACCGGCGCGGAGGCGCTTTAGGGAGAACCACGATGAAAAAGTTATTCGCGATACTCGCCGTCCTCGGCGCCGTCGGCTGGTGTGCACCAGTCATGGCCCAGGACAAGCCCGCCGCTCCGGCGGCTGCGCCCGCTGCTGCTGCTCCGGCCGCTGCTGCTCCGGCTGCGGCCGCACCTGCGGCTGCGCCGAGCGCTACGCCGGCTCCGGCGCCGCAGCCCAACAAGGGTGACGTGGCATGGATGCTGACCTCGACGGCACTGGTGCTGATGATGAGCGTCCCGGCGCTCGCCCTGTTCTACGGGGGCATGGTGCGCTCGAAGAACATGCTGTCGGTGTGCATGCAGGTGTTCTGCGGCTTTGCGCTGATCACCGTGCTGTGGAGCATCTACGGGTACAGCCTGGCGTTCACCGAGGGAAACTCCTATTTCGGTTACCTCAGTCGACTGTTCTTGAAGGGCACTTTCGACCCGGCCACGGGCAATTTCGCGATGGGCGCGACGTTCAGCAAGGCCACGCCGATTCCGGAACTGGTGTTCGTGGCGTTTCAGGCAACCTTCGCGGCAATCACCTGCTGCCTGATCCTGGGATCGCTGGCCGAGCGCATGAAGTTTTCCGCGATGCTGATCTTCCTGACGCTTTGGTTCACGCTGAGCTATTGCCCGGTCGCACACATGGTCTGGTTCTTCCCCGGTCCGGATGCATATGTTGATGCGAAGACCGCGGATGCGGTGACGGCGACTGCCGGTCTGATCTGGCAGTGGGGCGCGCTCGACTTCGCCGGCGGCACGGTCGTGCACATCAACTCCGGCGTCGCCGGCCTGGTGGGCGCAATCCTGCTCGGCAAGCGCATCGGCTACGGCAAGGAAGCCATGCCGCCGCACAATGTGCCACTGGTCATGATCGGCGCCGCGCTGTTGTGGACGGGCTGGTTCGGCTTCAATGCCGGCTCGGCTCTGGAGGCGAACGGCTCGGCGGCCTTGGCGTTCATGAACACCTACCTCGCGACGGCGTGCGCAGTGCTCTCGTGGATGTTCGGGGAATGGCTGTTCAAGGGCAAGCCGAGCATGATCGGTGCGGCATCCGGCGCTGTTGCCGGCTTGGTCGCCATCACTCCCGCAGCCGGCAACGTCGGCATCCCGGGAGCTTTCGTGATCGGCACCGGCGTCGGTCTGGTCTGCCTGTGGGGCGTGAACGGCTTGAAGAAGATGCTCGGCGCGGACGACGCGCTCGACGTCTTCGGCGTACATGCCATAGGCGGGATCTTCGGCGCGCTGATGACCGGCGTGTTCAACTCGCCAGATCTGGGAGGACCCGGATCGGTGCAGGACTGGGTCACCATGAAGTCCGGCTATCCGGGGATCATGGCGCAGCTCTGGATCCAGGCGAAGGCGGTTGGCTTGGTATTTGTGTGGACCGCTGTGATGGCGTTCATCTCCTACAAGATCACGGATCTGCTCGTGGGCTTGCGTGTCACGGAGGAAGAGGAACGCGAGGGCCTGGATATCAACTCGCACGGCGAGACCGCGTATCACGTGTAATGCAGGGAATGGCCCGCGAGGGCCGATTCGAGCGGGCGCCTTCGGGCGCCCGTTTTTTTCAGCCCTTGAGCTTCTTCAGCAGCGCGACCAGTTGAACGCGTTCGGCCGGCGACAAGCCGGCGGCAATCCGCTCCTCGTGTGCGCGAATGCGGCGTTTCACCTCCAGCAGCATGCGCCGTCCCGAAGGCGTCAGCCAGAGTCCGTTGGTGCGGCGATCCGACCCTTGCCGGCGCTCGAGAATTCCCCGCTTTTCCAGGCCATCCAGCAGCGGGACCATGGTCGAGCGGTCGAGCCCGACTGCGCGAGCGAGTTCGCTCTGGGTGACCCCGGGGTTGGACTCTATGAGCGCGAGCACGCCGACCCGCCCCGGCGACACGCCGAGGCCGCCGACGTGTTTCTCGAAATCGCGAAACACCCACAGCTGGGCAAGCCGCAGCTGGTAGCCCAGCAGCCCGGGGAGCACGCCGTGATCGAGCGCCCGACCGCGTTCGTGCTTCCGAGCAGAACTTCGCTTTGCCCTCACTGGATTTGTTTGTATATAAAACCGGATTTGTTTGTATATAAAACAATTTGACATCAAGCGTTTGCCCGTCTAATGTAGCACGTTTTCTGAACGAGACCTCGCGCGCCCGGACTTGCGATGAGCCACCAGGTCGAGATCGCGGATACCAGGGAGCGCTTCGCCGCCGAGCCGGGCGAGACTGTTCTGGATGCTGCGCTGCGCGCAGGCGTCGCCTTTCCCTACAGCTGCCAGGCCGGCAATTGCGGCACGTGCAAGTGCGAATACCAGGGGGGCGAAATCTTCGAATTGGAGCACTCCGAGCATGCTCTCAAGCCCGAGGAGCGCGCACGTAACGTGATTCTTGCCTGCCGCACGCAGGTGTGGGGCGATGTCACGCTGCGCCGGATCGAGGCGGAGGAACTCGTTCTCCACCCGTCGCGCGTGATGCGTTGCCGCGTAACGCGAATCGGGCAGCTCACCCACGATATCCGCGAAGTGCGACTCTCGATAGAGGCCGGTGGGCCTTTCACTTTTTCTGCGGGACAGTATGCGCAGCTGGAATTTGCTCCGGGCTTGTCGCGGCACTATTCGATGGCCAACGCGCCGGAGGATTCGGAGCTTGCATTCCAGATCCGCCATGTTCCGGGCGGCCGCACCTCGGGTTTCGTCGCCGAGCGCCTGCAGTCCGGCGAAGGCGTGAAGGTGTCGGGTCCTCTCGGAGTGTCCTACCTTCGCGACCGTCACGCCGGACCGGTACTGCTCGTCGCCGGCGGCTCGGGGCTCGCGCCGATCGAGTCGATCTTGAAGACGCGGCTCGCCCGAGGG
This sequence comes from Gammaproteobacteria bacterium, assembly GCA_041490545.1. GTDB lineage: Bacteria > Pseudomonadota > Gammaproteobacteria > Burkholderiales > SG8-39 > VBDM01. The sequence continues at coordinate 945 of JBGPTG010000027.1, read as the reverse complement.
GGCGACGAACCCATGCGCCTGTATTTCGGGGTGCGTACCGAGCGGGACGTCTATCACGAGCGCTTGCTGCAGGATCTTGCGACCCGGCATGTCAACTTCCGTTATGAGATCGTGCTTTCCGCGCAAACGGATAGCTCACCGCGCCGCAGCGGCCTGGTCCACGACTGCGTCGCCGCCGACGTTTCAGATTTCAGCGGCTACAAGGCGTATCTCGCCGGCCCGCCGCCAATGGTCGAGGCGGCCAGCGCGCTGCTCCTTGCCAGCGGCCTGCCGCAGCGCGATATTCATGCGGATGCCTTCTATGACCAGGCCTGAGCGGGGGTACGCGTGAGCCATGGGAAACTTGCCGGACGCGTCGCCATTGTGACCGGGGGCGCGCGCGGGATCGGTCTGGCGATCGTCGACGACCTGATCGGGCACGGCGCGAATGTCGTCATCGTCGATTCCGGCGTTTCGATCTCGGGCGAGCCGGTCGAGCCGAAGCTCGCCGACGAAGTCACGAAGAAGTACCCCAGCGCTGCCGCGGTGTGCGCCGATGTCGCCGACCCGCACACGGCGAGTGCCGCCGTGGAGGTCGCGCTGGAGCGCTTCGGTGCGCTCGACATCATCGTCAACAACGCGGCGATTGTCCGTGACGCGTTTATTTTCAAGGCGAATCCCGAAGCCTTCGAGACGGTGATCCGCACCAATCTGACCGGTGCATTCCTCATGCTGGCGGCGGCGACACCGGTGATGCGCGAGCAGCAGAAGAATGGCCGCGTGCCAGGTGCGATCGTCAATATTGTTTCCACTGCCGGCATCTATGGCAATTTCGGCCAGTCGGCCTATGGCGCGGCCAAGGCCGGCCTGATCGGGTTGACCCGGGTCGTCGCTCACGATCTGGCGCGATCCGGGATCAACTGCAATGCAGTCGCGCCTTTCGCGGCAACGCGAGTAACCGAGAGC
>JBGPTG010000026.1:0-17502 GCA_041490545.1 Gammaproteobacteria bacterium | reverse complement strand
GGCCGATCTGCTGCACGATCACCGGGGCGAGGCCTTCGGTGGGTTCGTCGAGGAGCAGCAGGCGCGCGCCGGTGCGCAGGATGCGGCCGATGGCGAGCATCTGCTGCTCGCCCCCGGAGAGCTTGGTGCCCTGGCTGGACAAGCGCTCCTTCAGGTTGGGAAACAGGTCAAAGACCTGCTCCACCGGGAGGCCACCGGCACGCACCACCGGCGGCAGCAGCAGGTTCTCCTCGACGTCGAGACTGGCGAAGATGCCCCGCTCCTCGGGGCAGAACGCCACGCCCAGCCGCGCAATGCGGTCGGAGGACAGCGCGATGGTTTCCGCGCCGTCGAAGCGAACAGAGCCTTCGCGCCGGCCGACCATGCCCATCACCGATTTCAGCGTGGTGGTCTTGCCGGCGCCGTTGCGGCCGAGCAGCGTCACCACTTCTCCGCGCGGCACCTGGAAGGCGACGCCGTGCAGGATATGCGACTCGCCGTACCACGCGTTCAGGCCTTCGACCGAAAGCAGGGGCGTCTCAGGCATGCTCGGTTCCCAGGTAGGCCTTGATCACTTCGGGGTTGCCCGACACGGTCCGATAGTCGCCCTCGGCGATGATCTCTCCCCGCGACAGCACCGTGATGGTGTCGGAAAGTTTGGCGACGACACCCAGGTTGTGCTCGACCATGAGCACGGTGCGGTCGGCGGCAACCCGCTTGATCAGCGCCGCGATGCGCTCGACGTCCTCGTGCGCCATCCCGGCGGTCGGCTCGTCGAGGAGCATCATCTCCGGCTCGAGCGCGAGCGTGGTCGCGATCTCGAGCGCGCGCTTGCGCCCGTAGGGAAGCTCCACGGCGATCGCGCTTGCCGAGGCCTGCAGCCCCACCGCTTCGAGCAGCCCCCGGGCCGTCCCGGTCAGCGCATCGAGCGAACGGTCGGAGCGCCAGAAATCGAAGGAATGACCGCGCTTGCGCTGCAGCGCGATGCGCACGTTCTCCAGCACGGTGAGATGGGGAAACACGGCGGAAATCTGGAACGAGCGCGCGAGGCCCAGGCGCGCGATCGCCGCCGGGCTCGAGCCGGTGATTTCCCGGCCGTTGTAGAAAATCTGCCCGCGCGTCGGCGCGAGGAACTGCGTGAGCAGGTTGAAGCAGGTGGTCTTGCCCGCGCCGTTCGGGCCGATCAGCGCATGGATGTGTCCGCGCCGCACCTTCAGATCCACCCCGTTGACGGCGATGAACCCCTTGAACTCCTTGGTGAGGCCGCGCGCCTCGAGGATGATGTCTTCAACCATCTTCACCTCTCGCGCCAGTCGGCCTTGCGCTTGCCGATGAAGGCGTCGATGCCTTCGGCGGCATCTTCGAACATCATGTTGCAAGCCATGCCCTCCGAAGCCAGTGAATAGGCCTCTTCGAGTCCCTTCTCCACCTGGTCGTAGAAGAATCGCTTGCCCAGACTTACGACCGCACCGCTGTGGGCGAGAATCTTCGCGGCGAGCTTCTCCACTTCGGCGTCGAGGTCCGCGATCGAAATTACGCGGTTCACCAGCCCCCAGGAAAGCGCGGTCTTCGCGTCGATCAGATCGCCGGTGAAGAGCATCTCCAGCGCATGCTTGCGTGCGAGATTGCGGGCGACCCCGACCCCCGGCGTCGTGCAGAAAATGCCGCTCTTGATTCCCGGCAGCGCGAACTGGGCAAGGTCGCTCGCCACCGCGAGGTCGCACATCGACACGAGCTGGCAGCCGGCCGCGACCGCCACGCCCTGCACGCGCGCGATCACCGGCTGCGGCAGGCGCACCAGCGCGAGCATGACCTTGCTGCACTGGTCGAACAAGGCCTTCTGCCAGGCCTTGTCGGGATGCGCGCGCATCTCCCGCAAGTCGTGCCCGGCGCAAAAGTGCTTGCCTGCCCCCGCGAGGACGACGACGCGAGCCTGCCGATCCTCCGCGAGGCGGTCGAGCTCGACCTGCAGCGCCGAGAGCATTGCGGTCGACAACGGATTCATGCGCTCGCCGCGGTTGAGGGTCAGCGTGGCGATGCCGTCCTTGTCCGCGCGCAGCACATAAGGAACTTCGATCTCGGATTTATTCGGGGCATTCATGACCTGGCCTTTACTCGATCGCTTCTACCGACTTCGCCTGCTGCCTCAGCGCGAACTTCTGGATCTTGCCGGTCGAGGTCTTCGGCAGCACGCCGAACACCACCGCCCTGGGCACCTTGAAGCGCGCCATGTGGCCGCGGCAGTGCTCGATGATCTCCCGTTCGGTGACTTTCGCGTCGGGCTTGAGCTCGACAAAGGCGCACGGCGTCTCGCCCCACTTGGGATCGGGCTTCGCCACCACCGCCGCGGCGAGCACCGCCGGGTGCCGGTAGATCACATCCTCGACTTCCAGCGACGAGATGTTCTCGCCGCCCGAAATGATGATGTCCTTCGAACGGTCCTTGATCTTGGCGTAGCCGTCGGGATGCAGCACCGCGAGGTCGCCGGAGCGAAACCAGCCGCCGGCAAAGGCCTCCTGCGTGGCCTTGGGATTCTTCAGATAACCCTTCATGGTGATGTTGCCGCGGAACATGATCTCGCCCATGGTCTCGCCGTCCGCCGGGACCTGCTTCATGGTCTGCGGATCCATCACCGTCATGCCTTCCTGCAGCAGGTAGCGCACGCCCTGTCGGCCGTTGCGCTCGGCGCGCCTGCCGATATCGAGTTCGGCCCACTCGGGCTGCTTCGCGCACACCGACGCCGGACCGTACACCTCGGTGAGGCCGTAGACGTGCGTCAGGTCGAATCCCATTCTCTCCATGCCTTCGATCATGGCGGCAGGCGGCGCCGCGCCCGCGACCATGGCCGAGACTTTGTGGGTGATGCCCTGGCGCATTTCCGCCGGCGCGTTGATCAGCGTCGAATGCACGATCGGCGCGCCACAGTAATGCGTCACCCGGTGCTCGCGGATGGCCTCCAGCATGGCCCTGGCCTCGACCTTGCGCAGACAGACGTTGGTGCCGGCGATCGCGGCGACGCTCCAGGGAAAGCACCAGCCGTTGCAGTGGAACATGGGCAGGGTCCACAGGTACACCGCATGATGCGGCATCGCCCAGGTCAGGATATTGGAGGTGGCGTTGAGATAAGCGCCGCGGTGATGCGTGACCACGCCCTTGGGGTTGCCGGTCGTGCCCGAGGTGTAGCTCAACGCAATCGCCTGCCATTCGTCCGCGGGAGGTTTCCACGCGAACGCCGGGTCGCCGGCAGCGATGAACGCTTCGTAGTCGATCGCGCCGATTCTCCTTCCGGCGCCGGAATATTCCGGATCGTCGACGTCGATCACGAACGGCTTCGTCCTGATTCTTGCCAGCGCCGCCTCGATGGTCGCCGAGAATTCCCGGTCGGTGACGAGCACCCGGGCTTCGCCGTGATCGAGCATGAAGGCAATCGCTTCGGCGTCGAGGCGCGTGTTGAGCGCGTTCAGCACGGCGCCGGTCATCGGCAGGCCGAAATGCGCTTCGATCATCTCGGGCGTGTTCGAGAGCATCACCGCGACGGTGTCGCCGGTACCGATGCCGCGCGCAGCGAGCGCCGCGGCGAGGCGACGGCTGCGCGCGTACGTCTCGCTCCAGGTGTAGCGGCGAGCGCCGTGGATCACCGAGACGCGCGCGGGATGGACCTCGGCGGCCCAGGCGATGAACGAAACCGGGGTCAGCGCGGCGTAGTTCGCCGGGTTGCGATCGAGGTCGACCTCGTACGGATTGTTCCTGCCCGCCATCTTCGGTTTTCCGGAGTCTGGATCGCGTTCCATTTTCTCACCGTCAAACGGTTGGCTGCGCCGCCGTCGCCGCCTCCAGCTGGCGCCAGACGCAGCGGCCCTTGCTTTCGGCGTCGATCTCCGCGAGCGACCGTGCGTGTTCGGCAAGTTCCTCGGCGCTGGGCGGAACGACGATGAGCCGCGGCCGCCCGGCACCTGCCGGTCCGTCGCCAGCGACCGGCGCGGCGCGCGGGCGCTCCAGCTCGATGGCGAGACTGTCCTGGCCGCGCGTCATCGCCAGATACACCTCGGCAAGCAGCGAAGCATCGAGCAGCGCCCCGTGCAGCGTGCGGTGCGCGTGGGCCACCTGATAGCGCTCGCACAGGGCGTCGAGCGAATTCCTCTTGCCGGGATGAAGCTCCCGCGCCACGCGGAGCGTATCCGTGATCGTCACCTCGTGACCCTCGAGCGGCTCCAGGCCGGCCTTCGTCAACTCCATGTCGAGGAACTCGACATCGAACGCCGCGTTGTGGATGATGAGTTCGGCGCCACGGATGAAGTCGAGAAGGTCGGCCGCCAGATCGCGGAAGTGCGGCTTGTCCTCGAGAAATTCGTCGCTGATGCCGTGCACCGCAAGCGCCCCGGCCTCGCTCTTGCGATCGGGGTTGAAGTAATGGTGCCACCGCCGCTCGGTCAGGCGCCGGTTGAGGATCTCGACGCAGCCTATTTCGATGACCCGGTCACCCAGTTTGGCGTTGAGACCGGTGGTCTCGGTGTCGAGGACAATGGTTCGCATCGCGGCCTGGCCTGTCTGGCGTCGCCGGCGGCGCGGGCAGACTAGCCCCAGCGGCACGAGTGTATAGTCCCGTCTCGCCAAATACAATCCTCGCAGGAATTGACCTCGGATGACTGAGCACAATGCGGTTTTTTTCGGTAGCGCCTTCGGCCTGGCGGCATTGACGCTCGTCGCCGCCTGCGGCCAGCAAGCAGGTGGCGCGGCTTCCAGTGCCGCCGCCGTACCCGTGACGCTGCTGCAGGCGGAGCCAAAGCGCATTCCCATCGTGCTGGAAGCCGTCGGGCAGCTCCAGGGCTCGAAGGAAATCGAAGTGCGGGCGCGCGTGTCCGGCATCCTCTTGAAGCGGCTGTACAACGAAGGTAGTCGAGTGCGAGCCGACGCCCCACTCTTTCGCATCGATCCCGCCGCCTATGAAATCGCCCTCGACCAGGCCAAGGCACAGCTCGCCCAGGAGCGTGCGCGCGCCGAGCAGGCGCAGCGCGAAGCGGCGCGTCTGAAGAATCTCGCCGAAGAAAAGGCCATCAGCCAGAAGGAGTACGACGACGCGGCCTCGGCGCTGAAGCTCTCCGGCGCGACAGTGCAGGTGGCCGAAGCCAACCTGCGCCAAGCCGAACTCAATCTTTCCTATACGCTGGTGACCGCTCCCGTGTCGGGCGTCGCCGCCCGCATGCTCCGGTCCGAAGGCAGCCTCGTCACGGCAGGCCAGGAAAGCAGCCTGCTCACTACCATCAACCAGGTCGAGCCCATCTGGGTGCGCTTCAGCCTTTCAGAATCCGACCTTGCCAAGCTGCCCGGCCAGAGGCTGGCTCCGGGCGTCGCCGCGGAGGTGCGCCTGATCCTGCCCGACGGCTCGACTTATCCGGGCAAGGGTCGCCTGAACTTCACCGCGACGCAGATCGATCCGCGACTCGCCACCCAGGAGCTGCGCGCCGAGTTTAACAACGCCCGCGGGCAACTCTTGCCCGGCCAGTTTGTCCGCGTTCAGATCGCGGCCGGCCATCGCGACAACGCTTTTCTCGTGCCGCAGTCGGCGGTGGTGCAGACCGAGAAGGGATACTTCCTTTACGTCGCCGACAAGGACAACAAGGTCGCGCTCCGTCCGGTACAGACCGGCGGCTGGATCGGCTCCGACTGGCTGATCCTCGACGGGCTCGCCGCCGGCGACCGGGTCGTGCTCGACAATCTGCTCAAGCTGCGGCCGGAGGCGTCGGTGAGCCCGCGGGGGACCAACGAAGCCGCCGGCAAGGCGGAGCCCGCCAAGGGCGGCGCAGCGCCCGCCGCGGCAAAGTAAGCAAGAATGTCCCGGTTCTTCATCGAGCGGCCGATTTTCGCGTCGGTCATCGCTATCGTCATTACGCTCGCCGGCCTCGTCGCCTGGCAAGTGCTGCCCATTGCGCAGTACCCGGAGATCGCGCCGCCGACAGTGACGATCACCGCGGCGCTCCCCGGCGCGAGCGCAGAGACGCTCTCCCGGATTGTCGCCGCACCGATAGAGGAACAGCTCTCCGGCGTCGAAGGCCTGCTCTACTTCCAGTCCACCTCCTCCTCGACCGGCACGCTGACGATCACCTGCACTTTCGAAGTCGGGACCGACGTCAACAACGCCACGATCCAGGTGAATAACCGCGTGCAGATCGCGCTTCCGCGGCTGCCCGACGACGTCAAGCGCACCGGCGTAGTGGTGCAGAAGCGCTCGCTCGACATCCTGCTCTTCGTCGCTGCGACATCGACCGACCCGCGCTTCGACACGCTGTACCTCTCGAACTTCATGACGATCAACGCGCTCGACGCCCTGAAGCGGGTTCCGGGCGTGGCCGACGCGACCATCTTCGGCGCGCGCGACTACTCGATGCGGATCTGGATGCGGCCGGACAAGATGGCGCAGCTCGGCATCACCGCAACCGACGTCGCCGGCGCCATCCGTGCCCAGAACGCCCAGTACGCGGCCGGCAAGATCGGGCAGGATCCCACCCCGGACGACCAAGCCCTGATCTACACCGTGACCGCCCAGGGACGGCTGGTCCAGCCCGAAGAGTTCGGCAATATCGTTTTGCGCTCGAGCGGTGCCGGCGGCGTGCTGCGCCTCAAGGACATCGCGCGCATCGAGCTCGGTGCCATCAACTACGACTCCTTCACCACGGTGGACGGCAGGCCGACCATCGGCACCGCCATCTTCCTGCAGTCCGGTGCCAACGCCCTGAATGTCGCCAACTCCGTGCGCAAGACCATGGACGAGATCGCCAAGGGCTTTCCGGCGGGCGTCAGCTACCTGATCCCCTTCGACACCACGCGCTTCGTGCAAGCCTCGATCAAGGAGGTGATCCGCACTCTTTTCATTGCGGCGCTGCTGGTGCTCGCGGTGGTGTTCATCTTCCTGCAAAGTTGGCGCGCCACGATCATTCCCTTCATCGCGGTGCCGGTCTCGCTCGTCGGGTCCTTCTCCGGCCTTTACGTGTTCGGCTTCTCGATCAACACGCTGACGCTGTTCGCGATCGTGCTCGCCACGGGCATCGTCGTGGACGACGCCATCGTCGTGCTTGAGAACGTCGAGCGGCTCATGGCCGAGAAAGGTCTCTCGCCCAAGGAGGCCGCGATCGAGTCCATGCGCGAGGTGACCGGCGCCATCATCGCGATCGAACTGGTGCTGTGTTCGGTATTCGTTCCGGTGGCGTTTCTCGGCGGCCTCGCCGGCCGGCTCTACCAGCAGTTCGCCGTCACCGTCACGACCGCAGTCGTCATTTCGGGCGTGGTGGCCTTGACACTCACGCCCGCCCTGTGCGCGCTGCTGCTGAAACCCTCTCATGGGGAATCGCGGATTTTCAGGCCGTTCAACCAGGGCTTCGCGTGGCTCGTGTCCCTGTATACAAACGGCGTGCGCTGGGTCGCGAACCACGCCGTAATCGCGCTCGGAATCTTTGCGCTCGTCATCGCCTGCACCGGCTGGCTGCTCAGGCTCGTCCCCGGCAGCCTCGTTCCGCCGGAGGACCAGGGCTTCCTGTTCGGAGCAGTCGTCCTGCCCGACGGAGCGACGCTCTCGCGCACCGGGAAGGTCGGCGCGGCGATGCAGAAAATTCTCACCGAACACCCCGCAGTCGAGCACGTCTTTCTCATCAACGGCTTCGACCTGATCGGCGGGGGCAACAAGACCAGCTCGGCGACTCTCTTCATCACCCTGAAACCCTGGGACGAGCGCACCGCGACCGCCGATGACATCGTCAAATTCGTCGGGGCCCGCGGCGCGGCGATGAGCGAAGGCCTGGTTTTCGCTTTCAATCCGGTGCCGATCCGCGGCCTGGGCACCGCGGGAGGCATGGAGATGTTCCTGCAGAGCCGCGCCGACACCGACCCCAAAAAACTCGCCGGCATGGTGCAACAGTTCCTCGGCGAGCTTAGGAAACGGTCCGACCTGACGGCCACCAACAGTTTTTTCCGCGCCACCGTACCGCAGATTTTCGTCGAAGTGGACCGCGAGAAAGCGCTCTCCCTCGGCGTGCCGATCAGCGACATCTTCGATGCGCTACAGAGCACCATGGGCGCGCTCTACGTCAACGACTTCAACAAGTTCGGCAGAACCTACCGCGTCCAGATCCAGGCCGAGCCGCAGTTCCGCGTGCGCCCGGAGGATCTCGGCAACGTCTACGTACGCTCGGGCACCACCGGAGAAATGCTGCCGCTGAAAACCCTGCTGCGCATCCAGCCGATCGTCGGGCCCGACCAGATCGACCGTTTCAACGGCTTCGTCGCGGCGAAGGTGCTGGCGGCCACCGTCCCCGGCGTGAGCTCCGGCCAGGGGATTGCGGCCGTCGAGGACGCCGCGCGCAGTGTCCTCCCCGAAGGCTATTTTGCGGAATGGGTGGGCCAGGCGTTCCAGGAAAAACGAGCCGGCAAAACCGCGATAATCGCGTTCTGCTTTGCGCTGATAATGGTGTTCCTGATCCTGTCGGCCAACTACGAGCGCTGGTCGCTGCCCGTGGCGGTGTTGCTCTCGGTGCCGTTCGCGATACTCGGCGCCCTCCTCGCGGTGCTCTTTCGCGGCATGAGCAACGACGTCTACTTCCAGATCGGGCTGATAACACTGATCGGGCTCGCCGCGAAGAACGCGATTCTCATCGTCGAGTTCGCTGCGCAGAACACCGCGCAGGGGATGTCCGCGTTCGACGCCGCGGTCGCCGCCGCGCGCCAGCGCTTCCGGCCGATCGTGATGACTTCGCTCGCCTTCGTGCTGGGCGTGCTGCCCCTGGCGATCGCCACGGGTGCGGGCGCCGCCGCGCGCCGCTCGATGGGCACCGGGGTGGAAGGCGGCATGCTCGCGGCTACCTTCATCGCGACGCTGTTCGTGCCCCTGTTCTTCATCCTAGTCACGCGCAGCAAGGAGCAGCAGGCGAAAAAACCGTCGCGTGCCGGAGAAAGCAGCGCGTGAGCATGCGCATCTCGGTCCTGGCCGGGGTATTCCTGCTCGGCGGCTGCATGCTCGGGCCCGACTACGAGCGACCCGCTATGGATCTGCCCAAGGCCTACCCGGAGCCGGAAGCCGGCGCGGCGATGCCGGTGCGTTCCGACTGGTGGAAGCTCTACGCCGACCCGACGCTCGACGAGCTGGTCGCTGCCGCTCTCGATCGCAACGCAGACATACGGCTCGCGGTAGCCCGCATCGAAGAGGCCGATGCCAACCTGCGCGCAGCCAGGGCCGCGTTCCTGCCGGAGATCGATCTCAGCGGAAACGCGAACCGGCAGGGGTTCAGCACCACCACCGCCGTGCCGCTTCCGCCGACGGTGCCGTCGGTGCGCAACGATGTGCGCCTCGCGCTCTCCACCTCGTTCGAACTGGATTTCTGGGGACACCTGCGCCGCAGCGTCGAATCGGTGCGCGCGCAGGTGCTCGCCACGCGCTACGCCAGGGATGTCGTCGCGCTGACGCTTGCCGGGCTGACGACGCAGGCATATTTCGCACTGCGCTCGCTGGACGCGCAGATCATCGTCACGCGCGAAACAATGGCCACCCGCGAGAATGCGCTTGTCTACGTGCGCGCTCGCGCGCGCGGCGGTGTCGCCTCGGAGCTGGAACTTGCCCAAGCTGAGGGCTCGCGGGCCGACATCGCGACCCAGCTGAAGGATCTCGAGCGGCAACGTGCACTCATCGAGCATCAACTGGCTACTTTCACCGGCCGGCTCGATCTGGCATTGGCCGGCGGAGATTTGCGAACGCTGCCGACGCCGGCCCTGCCCCCTGCGAACCTGCCTTCGACGCTGCTCGAGCGCCGCCCCGACATTCAGCAGGCCGAGCAGCAACTGGTCTCCGCCAATGCGCAGATCGGCGTCGCCAAAGCGGCGATGTTTCCGACAATCTCCCTGACCGGATTCGCCGGTGGAGAAAGCGCAACGCTATCGAGCCTTCTCAACAACGGAGGCTCGGGGATCTGGTCGATCGGTTTCGGCCTGAGTCTGCCCATATTCGATTCCGGACGCTACCGCGCGCTCACCGACGCGGCAATCGCGCGCCAGCGCCAAGCCGTAGCAATCTACCAGAAGACCGTGGAAACCGGATTCCGCGAGGTCGCCGATGCGCTCGTCACGGTACGCCTGACCGCCTCGTCGGAAGAGGATTACCAGGCCAGCGTCGACGCGGCGCGCAAGGCCCTGCGCCTTTCACGCAAGCGCTATGAAGCCGGCTATTCGCCGTTCCTGGAAGTGCTGGACGCGCAACGCACGGCGAACGTCACCGAGCTCGCCGCCCTGCGCAATCGGCAAGCGCTGCTGTCGGCGACCGTGGAGCTGATGAAATCCCTGGGTGGAGGATGGACGGCGGATAAGGTGGGCATGCAGCAATAGCGCGCCGGGCCGGTGCGACGATCACGTCGGTCCGATGGCCTCCACTCCGCGATTCGCGAGAGCATCGGCGCGCTCGTTTTGCGGATGCCCCGCGTGGCCCTTCACCCAGTGCCACTCGACCCGGTGCCTGGCCACCGCCTGCTCCAGCTCGCGCCACAGGTCGGCGTTCTTGACCGGCTTCTTGTCCGCGGTGCGCCAGCCGCGGACCTTCCAGGCGGGGAGCCACTCGCTGATGCCCTTCTGCACGTACTGCGAATCCGTGTAGACCGAAACCGTCCGTGGGGCCTCGAGCGACTGTAGCGCACGGATCACTGCGGTCAGCTCCATGCGATTGTTGGTGGTCCGCGGCTCGCCGCCGAACAACTCGATTTCCCCGTCCCCGGCGTACACGATCGCGCCCCAGCCGCCCGGTCCCGGATTGCCCTTGCAGGCGCCATCGCTGTAGATGCGCACCACCTCCGCTGTCTGGCCGGGCATGAGTTCGCCAAGTCCCCTGGGTCAGGGGGCGTCCTGCCTGTCGGCACGCACGCCGTTCTGCTTCTGCACGACGGGCGCGAGCGATTTCGCGGCGGCACGCTTGTCACGCCAGTTCGGCACGACCAGCCGCATGCCGAGGTTGCGCTTGATGGCGCGCACGACGTAGATCCCGCCGCAGATCGGCCACCAGCGGTCGCCCGCCTTCTCCAGGAACTCGCAGCGTTCCAGCCAGCGGCGGTTCGAAAACGGCGGCGCGTAGCGGCCGAAGCGCCCGCCGTTCAGCTCGAAACCGAGCAGGCTGAGCCAGTCCTTCAACCGCAACAGGCCGATGAATTTTCCCCTGAAGGGAAAGTGATCGCGCTCCCAGCCCAGCGCGCGGGCCGCTCCCCACAGCGACAAGGGGTTGAAGGCGGAGATGACGATGCTGCCTTCGGGCATGAGCACGCGTTCGGCCTCGCGCAGGATCGCATGCGGCTGGCCGCTGAATTCCAGGACGTGCGGCAGCACCAGAACGTCCACGCTCTGCGATGCGAGCGGCAGCCGCACGGGCTCCGAGCGCAGGCTGCACCCGGGCTCCAGTCCGACGCTCACCTTGAGCGGAACGCGCGACTCGCGCAGGAAATCGATGGCCGGCAGACCGATCTGCACGGCGTTGAAGCCGAACACGTCCTCGACGGCGGAATCGAACTGCGCCCGCTCCCAGGCGAGCACGTACTCGCCCCGCGGCGTCGAGAACCATTCTGATAGCATGGCGAGGTTCACTACCGGCACACCTGACGACCCTTGATCGAAGTCATTCCGCTGAGAGCTTTCCGCGACAACTACGTGTGGACGCTGCGCGGTTCGGGCGTCGCCGCGGTCGTCGATCCGGGCGAGGCGCAGCCGGTGCTCGAATATCTCGCCTCCGAAAATCTGCGGCTCGCGGCGATTCTAGCCACGCATCACCATCAGGACCACGTCGGAGGTATCGCTGAAATTCTTCAACATCACGCTGTCCCGGTGTACGGCCCGCGCGGCGAGCCCATCGCAACGCTGACGCATCCGGTCGACGGCGGCGACCGCGTCACCCTGAAAGAGCTGGGCGTGTCGTTCGAGGTGCTGAGCATTCCCGGGCACACCCGCGCGCATGTCGCTTATTATGGCGCAAACATGCTGTTCTGTGGCGACACACTGTTCGCCTGCGGTTGCGGGCGTGTGTTCGAAGGCACGCCGCAACAGCTGCACGCCTCGATCGAGAAACTCATGGCGCTGCCGGATGCGACCCTCGTCTATTGCGGGCACGAGTACACGCTCGCGAACATCGGTTTTGCCAAGGCGGTCGAGCCCGGCAACGCCGCGCTGCTCGAACGCGAAACGACCGACGCGCAATTGCGGCGCGAGAACCGGCCGACGCTGCCTTCGACCATCGGACGCGAGAAGGCGACCAACCCCTTCTGTCGCGTCACCCGGCCGGCAGTCATCGATTCGGCCAACAAGTACCTGGGCACGCGCGTGAGCGATCCGGCCGGAGTGTTCGCCGCACTGCGCCAGTGGAAGAACCAGTTCTAGGAACATAGTCCAGGAACACAGGTCTCAGACTGCGTGACGCGTGCACTCCGCATCGCGCGGAAACCACGCGAGAAAAGAACAAGAATCTGGCGACTTTTCCCCGCGTTCATTGACCTGCTCTTGAGCGACACTGACCGTGCCGGCTGGGCCATCGCCTGGGTCGCAGGCACGCTTCTTGAGTGGGTTTGGCATCCAGCCAGGACCTTAGAGCCGGTCATGCGTTAACAAGGCTGGAACAGAATGACGGATACTATGAAAACTCTTTCTGAATCGGATACTTGCTTGACCTGCTTCAAGCGGAACGTTACCATCGTCGCCGGGAGGAAGATGTCTCGCTTGAGCTTCAATCGAGTTCGAATCTTGGCGTACCTGTTCGCCGCCGTGCCACTGCTCGCGGCGGCGGAAGAGCCGGGGCTTGCCGTGCACGAGGTATCGCCTGTCGTCACGCCTGCGGACTGGGGCGAAGCCGTGCCGGCACCGAAGGCCGCGGTTCCACCACCGGCGCAGGAAGTACGCGAGGTCACCGAACTCCCGGCGCTGGCGCGCGCGATCGACCTGACGCGCCCAGCCGACGATTTGTGGGAGCGTATCCGCGGCGGCTTCGCCATGCCCGATCTCGCCGGCCCGCTGGTGGGGGTGCGCGAGCGCTGGTACGCCGGCCAGCCCGAGTATCTCGCGCGCATGGTGGAGCGCAGCAAGCTCTACCTTTACTACATCGTCGAGGAAGTGCAGAGACGCGGCATGCCCACCGAAATCGCGCTGCTGCCCATGGTCGAGAGCGCCTTCAATCCCATGGCCTATTCGCGCTCGCACGCCTCGGGACTGTGGCAGTTCATTCCGTCCACGGGGAAGAACTACAAGCTGAGCCAGAACTGGTGGTCCGACTCGCGCCGCGACGTGATCGCCTCGACCAACGCCGCGCTCGACTACCTGCAGTTCCTGTACAAGCTGCACGGCGACTGGCAACTCGCGCTCGCTTCCTACAACTGGGGCGAAAACGGCGTGAAGCGCGCCGTCGAGAGAAACCGCGCCAAGGGTCTGCCGACCGATTACCAGAGCCTGAAGATGCCGGCCGAGACCCGCGGCTACCTGCCCAAGCTCCAGGCGCTGAAAAACATCATCGCCCGGCCGGTGATGTTCGGCATCAATCTCGAGCTGGTCCCGAACCAGCCTTACTTTGCGACCGTGCCGACGCCCGAGGACATCGACGTGCGTCTCGCGGCCCAGCTGGCCGAGATGCCGGTCGAGGATCTGATTGCGCTCAACCCCGCGCTCAATCGCCCGATCATCTCCGGCCCGTATACGCAGACGCTGGTGCTGCCCGCCGACCGCATGGACACCTTCCAGCGCAACATTGAGGCCTACGATCGACCGCTCACTTCGTGGCAGCCTTACAAGCTGAAGGCGGGCGACACGCTCGACAAGCTCGCCGCCAAGCACGGTATCGCGCTTTCGAAGCTGAAGCTCGCGAACGGCATCACCTCGCGCACCAAGGTGGGCCCCGGTTTCGAGATGCTGCTGCCAGTCAAGGGTTCGGGCGCCGCCGCCGAGCCGCTCCCGGCGGTATTCCGCCAGCCGGCGCCCGCGCCGCGGCGCGGTGGCGCCGGCGTCTACGTGGTCAGGAAAGGCGACACACTCTACGGGATCTCCAGGCGCTTCCGCGTCAGCGCAGACAACCTGCTGCGCTGGAACCACATCGGCGTGCTTACGACCGGTCAGCGGCTGTACATCTACCGCAATTCCCCCGCCAAGACCCGGCCGGCCTCTGTGAAGATTTCCGAGGGCCAGCCGAAGGCCGAGGTCGTCGCGACTCTCGTGCCTGTTGATACGCCAGTCGTGTTTCGCGCTAGCGGTACTTCGCCGCGGTGATGAACATCGGGAACGTCTCGCACCAGACCACTGCGGTGTTGTAGCGCGTCAGATCTACCGACTCGGGCGGAACGGGACGATGAAGATCTTGACAGTCCGAGACAGAATCTACTTCTTGTACAACCAGCACGCCACGCTCCGCGTCCCCGACAGCTCAAAATTCTCCGGATAGCGCTCGCGGCACTCGGGCATCGCCTTCGGGCAGCGCGGGTGGAAATGGCACCCGGAGGGCGGGTTCACGGGCGACGGCAGTTCGCCCTCCAACCGGATAACTTCGCGCGCGCCCCCGGCTTCGATTTTCGGCACGGCGGCGAGCAGCGCCTGCGTATACGGATGTTTCGGTGAGCGCAGCACTTCGTCCACCGTGCCGCGCTCGACGATGCGACCGAGGTACATCACCGCGACCTCGTGCGCGAGGTAGTCGACCACCGCGATGTTGTGCGTGATGAAGAGGTACGACAACCCGAGTTCGCGTTGCAGTGACTTGAGCAGGTTGAGGATCTGCGCCTGCACCGAGACATCGAGCGCGCTGGTGGGCTCGTCGCAGATGACGAGGCGCGGGCGCACGGCCAAAGCGCGCGCTATCGCGATGCGCTGGCGCTGCCCGCCCGAAAATTCGTGCGGGTAACGATCGACCGAGTCGCGCGCGAGCCCGACCTGGTCGAGGATTTCCGCAACGCGCCGGGTGCGCGCCGCGGCATTGGACTCGACGCCAAGGGCCGCCATGCCTTCGGAGAGAATGTCTGCGACGCGCATGCGCGGATTCAGCGAAGCGTACGGGTCCTGGAAGATGATCTGGAAATCGCGGCGGCACGCGCGCAGCTCGGCACCGCGGATGCGCGTCAGCTCGACGCCGTCGAAGCACACTTCGCCCGCGGTCGGTCGGATGAGTTGCAGGATCGCCTTGCCGACGGTGGTCTTGCCGCAGCCTGACTCGCCGACGAGACCCAGCGTTCTTCCGGCGGCTATCTCCAGCGACGTGCCGTCCACCGCCTTGACCTGGCCGACGGTGCGCTTGAACAGGCCCTTGCGGATCGGGAAGTGGACTTTCAGTTCGCGCACGGAAAGGAGCGGAGCGGATTCCACGACGCCGGGCGTTACAACTGCTCCGATCTCGCCCGACGGCATCGCGCCCGCGCTCTCCTTTTCCCGGAGGAAACAGCGCACCTCGTGGCCTTCGGCGATCCGCGTCCACCCCGGCGCCTCCGCAGAACAGCGCTCGAACGCGAAATCGCAGCGCTCGGCGAAGCGGCAGCGGCGGAATTCCCCGGTGAGCGGCGGCACCTGGCCCTGGATCACCGCAAGCTCGCTATCGCGCTTGCCGGCACCGGGCAGTGCGGCGAAGAGCTTGCGCGAATACGGGTGCTGCGGGGCGGCGAAAAAGCGGTCGCGCTCGGCGACTTCGACCAGCTGCCCGGCGTACATGACCGCGACGCGCTGCGCCATCTGCGCGACGATGCCGAGGTCGTGGGTGATCAGCAGGATCGCCATGCCGTTCTTCTTTTGCAGCTCGCGCAGCAGCTCCAGCACCTGCGACTGGATAGTTACATCGAGCGCGGTCGTCGGCTCGTCCGCGATGAGAAGCTCCGGATTTCCCGCGAGCGCCATGGCGATCATCGCGCGCTGTTTCAGGCCGCCTGAGAGCTGAAACGGGTACTCCCCGGCGCGGCGTCCCGCGTCGGGAATCCCCACCGACTCGATCAGCTCGACGATGCGTTCCCGGAGCCGCGCCCCGCGAAGCTCGGTGTGACGCTCCAGGACTTCGCGGATCTGCGTGCCGATGCTGAGCACCGGATTCAAGCTCGTCGCAGGCTCCTGGAAGATCATCGCGATGCGCCTGCCGCGCACGTTGCGCATCGCCGCCTCGGGCAGGCCGAGCAGATCGACACCCCCCAACTCCACCCGGCCCGAAGCGATGCGCCCCGTCTCGGGGAGCAGTCGCAAGAGCGATAGCGCCGTCATGCTCTTTCCCGACCCGGACTCGCCGACGATCGCCAGGGTCTCGCCCCGCCGGACTTCGAAATCGACGCCGTCCACCGCGCGCACCGCGCCGCCCGCGCCTTCCAGCACCGTCCTGAGGTTTTCAACCCGCAGCAAAGGTTCGCTCATGCCGGGGCCCTGGCCAGGTTTCCGACGCGTACGCGCGGATCGAAAGCATCGCGCACCGCGTCGGCAAACAGGTTCGCCGCGAGCACCAGCGCGAACATGAAAACGAAAGCGGCGCCCAGCGCCCACCACACGACAGGCTCGCGCGACATCTCCATGCGCGCGGCGTTGATCATGGTGCCGAAGCTGTTCATCGAGGGATCGACGCCGACCCCGACGTAGGAGAGCACCGCCTCGGCAAGCACCAGCCCCGAGAAATCCATCACCAGCGAGATCAGCACGATGTGCATGAGGTTGGGCAGGATATGGCGCGTGATGATGCGGGCGTCGCGAACGCCGAACGCCTGCGCCGCCTGGATGTACTCGAGCTCGCGCAGCTTGAGCGACTCCCCGCGCAGCAGCCGTGCCAACCCGGTCCAACTGGTCAGCCCCAGGATGACGCACAGGAACAGGAGCCTGAGATCGGCGCGCTCCGCCGAGGTCGGGAAAAACTCCGGATGCCGGTCGATATAGACCTGCATCAGCAGGACCGAGGCGGCGATCAGCAGCACGCCGGGGATCGAGTTGATGGTCGTGTAAACGTATTGGATCACGTCATCGATCCAGCCGCGGAAATACCCCGCCATGATGCCGAGCGCCACGGCTAACGGCAGCAGCACCAGCGTCGTCAGCGTTCCAATCACAAGCCCGGTGCGTATGCTCTTCAACGCGAGAGTGAAGACGTCGCGTCCGACCTTGTCGGTGCCGAGGATGTGATAGTGCGTGCAAAGCGCAAGCGCTGAACCGGCGAGCGCGAGCAGCGCGCCGGCGGTCAACAGGATGGCGTGCCAGGGCGTGCGGGTTTCGGCCCGCCAGATCGCGCGCCAT
Organism: Gammaproteobacteria bacterium; assembly: GCA_041490545.1. Classification (GTDB taxonomy): domain Bacteria; phylum Pseudomonadota; class Gammaproteobacteria; order Burkholderiales; family SG8-39; genus VBDM01. The sequence goes on along the minus strand of JBGPTG010000026.1, from coordinate 294 downwards.
GCCTCGCCCATGCCGCGCTGCGCGAGATGCGCATGCCTCCAGGCCACCGCTGCGGCGAGCGCGAGCCAGACTAGCGATGCCAGCCCGAGCCCCAGCGCGGCCCGGACGAAGATGTCCTTGCCTCGCTCCGCTTCGTCCTTGAGATGGGCGCCGCCCCAGGTCAGCCTGGGAAACTCCCTCGCCTGCCGGACCTTGCCGTCCTGTCCCGGGATTTCGAGCGTCTCGCGCGCATAGGCCCGGGTCGCGAAAGGCGCGGAATAGGTGCGCTCGCGGCGGGCGCGTAGCGGGCTCGCG
>JBGPTG010000025.1:0-18160 GCA_041490545.1 Gammaproteobacteria bacterium | reverse complement strand
GGCGCTAACCAGCGCCGTGCGGGCCAGGGTGTTGGCGGCGGGATCGTCGATCGTTCTGTAGGTGCGGACGATGCCCCGGATCGAATCGAATGCCGCCTTGTCGAGCCGCCCTTCCTCGTAGAGGCGCGCCGCCGTCATCAGGATCCCCAGGCGCTCGCTGACCCAGGCCTGGTCCGACGCCGGAACCGCCGCGACCTTCTCCAGGTACTGCGCGTAGAACTGCGACCAGGGAATCCGGCCGGACTCCGCCAGCGGCTCGTTGTCCTTCGCCCAGTTTTCGATTTCCTGGACGTTGTAGATCTCCCCGAACAGCGCGCAGCCGCCGAGGAGAATCGCGCCGCAGGCGAGCACGGCGCACACGAGAGATCGATTCGGTGTCATCGCATTCAATCCGTCCGCCGCATGATACCCGAGCCGGTACCGGCAGGAACGCAACGAGTTGGATAGAATAGCCCGCTGATGCGCACGCGAGCGCCGCTCGGGCGCTTCACCAGGAGAGATCCGCATGCCCAGGTTCTTCAATCCGGAATCCACCGCTGCTCCCAACGGAAGCTATTCGCACGGTGTGGAAATACCGCCCAATGCGCGCTGGCTGTACCTCGCCGGCCAGATTCCCGTTCGGCCCGACGGCAGCATTCCGTCCACCATCGAGGAGCAGACCGAAGCGGTATGGACGAACATCAAAGCGGTCCTCGCCGGCGCCGGCATGGGCATCCGCGACATCGTCAAGATTACCTCGTTCCTCACCCGCTACGAGAATTTTCCGCGCTTCGCCCAGGTGCGCGCGGGATTTCTCGACGGTCACCGCCCGGCGTCGACCTCGGTCATCATTTCCGCGCTCGCCAAGCCGGAATTCCTCGTCGAGGTCGAGGCGGTGGCGGCCAAAGCCGCCGGTCCGGCCAAGGCTGCGCGGCGCGTACCGAAGCGCGCACCGCGGCGCGCCGCCAAAGCGAAAAAGCGCGCGCGGCGTTAGGCAAGTCCACGGCAGGATTCTGCAGGTTCTCGGGAAAGGCGGACGCGCGATGCTGAAGCTCTGGGGCAGGATCAACTCGATCAACGTCCAGAAGGTGCTGTGGACGATCGAGGAACTCAGGCTTCCTTACGAGAGAACCGACGCCGGCCTGCAGTTCGGCGTCGTCAACGAGCCTTTCTACCGCAAGATGAATCCGAACGGCCGCGTGCCGACGATAGAAGACGACGGCTTCGTTCTCTGGGAGTCGAATGCGATCGTTCGCTATCTTTCGGCGAAGCACGGCGCGGGCACGCTGTGCCCGGACGATGCGCGAGCGCGCGCCGATGCCGACCGCTGGATGGACTGGACGACCAGCACGGTCGCACCGGCGATCACTCCGGTTTTTTGGGGCCTCATCCGCACTCCGCCGGAAAAACGCAACATGGTGGCGATCGCGGCCGAGGCGGAAAAGGCCGGCCAGGCGTTCCAGGTGCTCGATCTGAGTCTGGAAGGGCGCGACTACATCGCGGGCGGATCCTTTTCGATGGGGGATATTCCGCTTGGCGCGTTCGTCTACCGCTGGTATGCACTGGATGTGAAGCGCCCGAGCTTAGCCCGGGTCGAAGCCTACTACCGCCGCCTGCAGCAGCGGCCGGCGTACAAAAAGCACGTAATGCTGCCGCTCAGCTAGCGCCTTTCGCCAGAGTCGCCAGGCGCGCATCGCGCTCGGCCTTGTCCAGTTTCGACAGCTCCCGGGCGGCGGCGTAGAAGGCCCCCGGATCGCCTTGATGCTGCGCGAGCAGCGCGCGGAACGCGGGCACGAGTTCCGTGTAGCTCGCCACCGATGCGACAAGCGCATTGTTCGCCCCGCGGGCGAACAGCCGGTCGTAGCCGGCGAAGCCTCCCCAGGAATGCTTCAGCACACGGTATTCCTCCAGCATCTCGGCCAGCAAGCGCTGCTTTCCGGCGCGCTTTTCCTCCGGAGCCACAGACTCCCCATAGTGCGCCGTCAGGCGCACCTGGTACTTCAAGACCAGCGCGACGAACTGCGCGCGCCTGTCCTGCGCCTCGGCGTTGGCCGCGTACAGCGCCGGGGTGCCTTTGCGCTCCAGCCAGCGGCGCGCGCCCTCCTCTTCCACGGCCGTCGCGAAGGATTCGTTGAACATCGTGTCGCCCTTGACGTACAGGACCTGGTGGGCGAGCTCGTGAAACACGGTTCGCGCCACCTCGGTCTCGGAGTACCGGAGAAACGTGGACAGCACCGGGTCGTCGAACCAGCCGAGCGTCGAATACGCCGACACGCCGACGACGTAGGTGTCGTAGCCTTCGGCGGCGAGCTCGTCGGCATGCCGCGTCGCGCGCTCCTCCGAGTAAAAACCGCGGTAGCTGACGCAGCCGGCAAAAAGAAAACACGATTCCACCGGCTGTACCGAAAATTCCGGCGCGGCGAAGACGTTCCACAGCACGAACGTCCGGCCGAGGTCGGCGTAGCGCTTGTAGCTGCCGTTGTCGGGAAGCTCGAGCTCGCGACTGGCGAACTCGCGGATCGCGAGCACCCGGGTCAATTTCGCGCGCAGGGGCTCCGGCGTGTCCGGCCGGCGCAGCCGCTCGTCGATGGGTTCGGCGAGGCGCATGATCTCCATGTGCCCGCGCACCGCCTGGGCGTAGTAGTCGATCGTGCCGCAGCCCGACACGAGGAAGAGTGCACCGGCCGCCGCGAGCCGCCTCATCGTTGAAACGCGCCCGTCCTCAGGAACGCGGCGGTCTGGCGCGCCGCGCCCGGCGAAACCAGCATCTCGGAGTGCGCCAGCGGAAGAACCAGGCGATCGCGCATCGCGGGCAGCCTCGTCTCGTCGACGCAGACCACGCCGTCGTTGGGCGAAGGCAGGCGCACCAGCATCCGGCCCAGCCCGAACGCGCGCGTCCCGGCGATGACGCCGACTTCCACGCCGGCGGGAAGCGAAACGTCGGCGGGTTCGCGCCACACGCTCAGGCTGCGGCCGAGAAGGAAATTGCCGCCGGACCGCCGCGAGAGCGCCGCCGCCGCCCGGCAACCCGCGACCGGGGCGCCGAGCAGAACGACACGGCGCACGCGCGCGTCGGGTTCGCGCTGCAGGTAGCGCAGGACGATCACCCCGCCGAGGCTGTGGCCGACCAGATGCACGCGCGGTGCGTCGAGCGCCGCGATGCGCGCTGCGAGCTGCACGAGATGGTCTTCGAGGTTCTCGCTCATGGTGCGATAGGTCAGCGCCCGCGCTGCGAAGCCTTCCCGCCGCAAGGTGTGCGTCAGGTACGCCATGACCAGCCGGTTCATCCAGGCGCCGTGCAGCAGCACCACCGCGTCCGGCTTCATCCGCGGTCCCGCATTCCGGCTGCCTTGCGCTGCGCGAGCAACCCCAGGCCGGTCGCGAGCGGCAATATCGCGATAAATATGAAGCCCGAGCCGTAGTCCCCGCTTGCCGAGACGATCGCGCCGAACACGGGCGGCCCGATCAGCACGCCCGCAAACGTGAAGAACTGCGTGCCGCCCGTGACGATGGCGACTCTGCCCTCCGGCGCAAGCCGCGCCACCTCGGCGAGAAACACGCCGTTCCAGCCGACCGCCGTCGCTCCGTACACCACGCACACCAGCACTATCCCGGCCATCGGCCAGTCGGCCGAAAACAGCGCAGCAGCCCCGCCGCAGGCCGCCATGACCAGACCGAGCAGCGCGAGCAGGAGCCTGGGCGCGAGCCAGCGGTCGGCGACGGCGCCCCAGGCGATCCGTCCCAGGACTCCGGCGAGTTGCGCCGCCGAAAACATCAGCCCGGCCGCGACCAGCGAGTAGCCCAGGCCGAGCTTCAGGTAAGAAACCAGATAGGTACCGAAGCTCATCTGCACCGAGGAGAAAACGCCCGAGGTCAGCGCCAGATGCCGCACCGGACGGTTGCGCCAGACTTCCAGGATGGGCGCCGCCAGCCCGCGCAGGCGCAGTCGCTCGCCGGATTTCCGGTCGCGGTCGTACGCGGAGCGGAACGGCGCCACGACCGCGATCAGCGCGGCGCTCGCCGCGGCGAGCAGGAGAACCGTGAACTGCCAGCTCGCGTGCAGGAGCAAGATTGGCACCAGCGCGCCCGCGAGCGCCGCTCCCAGCGGAACGCCCGTCTGCTTGATGGAAAAAATCATTGCACGCATGCGCGGCGGCGCCGCAGCGGCAAGGATGGTCGAACTCGCAGGGTTGACGAAGCCGTGGGCGATGCCAAGCAGCACTCCGCAGAGCACTATCGCCGCCAGAGTCGCCGCGGATCCGATCGCGAGGCCGGCAGCGACGCAAAGCACCGCCGCCTCGAACACCCGCACCGGACCCCAGCGCCCGACCAGCGTCCCGCTCGCGAGGCCCGCGAACATGGCCACCATGTAGGAGAAGCCAACCCAGTTGCCGACACCGGCAGGTGCGATTCCGAGGTCCGGGGCGGCCACGGGAGCGAGGATAGGGGGAACTGCCAACGCCAGCGCCGTCAATGCCTGCACCACCACCGTCATACCGACCGTCGAGGCGATTCGCGCTCCACCCGCATTTCCGCTCGAGAGCATCGACACCCTCGGCATCGCGATCAATGCGGGCCGCGCTGAAACTCGTAGCGCAGCGTGACCGCCTGCTTGCCGGTGTTGGTCCAGACCAGGCAGTGATCCGCAGCCTTGCGGGGCACGAAACCCCCCGCAGCGCTGTCGGCGCGATCGCGCCTGACATCGATAACCTCGCCCTCTTGCTGGTGCGAGAGCTTGAAATCGACCGGCCCGTCGGCGCGAAACTTGTAGACGAGCTTCTGGCGTTCGTTGAGGGAGAAGCACTCTTTCTGCGCTTCCTGGGCAACCAGGGTCTTGGTCACGATCCGGACCGGAGCGGATTTTGCCGGCTCCTGCGGGAACGCGGGACCCGCGAGTGAAGCCACAAGCCCGAAGGTCAACAGATACGAAAAATTGGACATGCCATTCACCCCGATATCAAGATCGTCAATGGTCTCGCCTGAACGCGGTTCAGGGTGCACCGCGCCGCATACGGTCGTACTGAGCGGATTCGCGTTCGTAGAGAGAGCGCGCTTCGGCGGCCTTGGCGCGTGCCTGCGCCAGGTTTTTCCTGGATTGCTCTGCCTGCACCTTCGCACGCTGGACCTGTTCCTGGGCCGATTCGATCCCTACCTCGGCCCGTCGCATATCGCGTTCGGCATCCCTCAGCCCGGAATCGGCCTGTTCCGCGGCTTTGCGGGAAAACTCGACTCGCTGCTGGGCGTCGAAGAGGCGATTCGCCGGCGCACGCCTTTCCTCGACCGGAGCCTGGCCAAGCGCGACGGCGTGCACGAGCGCGAGGCCGAGAACGACCGCCAACCGGTTCGCCTTAGAGGCCAGACCTCACTCCACCTTCGCTCCGGAAGCCTTTACCACCTTCGCCCACTTCACGACCTCGTTGTGGATAAAGGCGCCGAACTGCTCCGGCGTGAGCGGCGTCGCCTCTGCGCCCTGCTGCAGAAGTTTCTCCTTCATGTCGGCAAGCGCGATCGCCCTGTTGACCTCGGCGTTGATGCGCCCAACGATCTCTTTCGGTATTGCCCTGGGCGCGACGATGCCGAACCAGGCGCTCGCCTCGTAGCCCGCCACGCCGGACTCGGCGATGGTGGGGATTTCGGGAAGTTCCGGGTAGCGCTTTGACGTCGTGACGGCGAGCGCGCGCAGCCTGCCGGCCTTGATATAGCCGATCGAGGAGGTCAGGTTGTCGAACATCACCGACACCTGCCCCCCGAGCAGGTCGGCAAGCGCCGGACCGCTGCCCTTGTAGGGCACGTGCACGATATCCACGCCGGTCATCATCTTGAACATCTCCGCGGACATGTGAATCGAGGTCCCGCTTCCCGAGGATGCGAAATTGATCTTCCCGGGATTGGATTTGGCGAGTGCGATGAACTCCTGCACCGTCTTCGCCGGCACGTCAGGATGCACGATCATGACATTGGGCACGAGCGCGATCAACGCCACCGGCGCCAGGTCCCGCTCGAAGCTGAAGCTGAGCTTGGCGTACAGCGTCTCGCTGATCGACTGGGCCACGGTGGCCTGCAGGATGGTATAGCCATCGGCCGTCGCCTTGACCACCATCTCCGTGCCCACGTTGCCCGCCGCGCCCGGCCGGTTCTCGACCACGACCGGTTGGCCAAGGGGCCCGGTGATCTTGTCGGCGACGATGCGCGCGAGAATGTCGGTCGCCCCCGCCGGAGGAAACGGGACGATGTAGCGAATCGGCTTCGCCGGCCACGCCTGCGCCGCCGCGCCGCCGGACACGCAAAGCAGTGCAGCCAGTACGACTACGCGCATGTACATACGGCCTCCTTTGACGCTATTGCGGGGGGACGAGGATGGGCAGGATGCTGGTGATCCGCCAGCCCTCGGGTTTCTTGACCATCACGATATTTATATAGACGCGGATCCTGGCGGGCTCCGTGCCCGATTCGCCCACGGTGAGCTGCGTCTGCGCGAACACCTGCGCCACGCGCCGGCTCACCGAGATCACGCGCACTTCCTTGTGGTCCACGTCGATGCGCAAGGTTCCCTTGTAGCGCTCTTCCAGGCTCTTCAGCGCCGCCTCGCGTCCCCACATGGGGCTACCCCGCGAAATCCACAGGAAGTCCGGCGCGTCGTTAAGCAAGGCCCGCGTCGTCTTCAGGTCGTGCGCGTTCTGGGCAGCCACGTACCTGTCGAACACGGCTCTCACCTCGTCTTCCATCGTCGCGGCGTGGGCGGCTGTCGCCAGCAACACTCCCACAAAGGCCGCCAACAAGCGCTTTAGCATTCCCTTCTCCAAAAATCCAATGCCAATGATGAGTGGGCCCGCCTGGATTCGAACCAGGGACCAAAGGATTATGAGTCCTCTGCTCTAACCAGCTGAGCTACAGGCCCGCACGTTCGATTCTATGATTTCCCCGGCATCCGCTGCAACGCGCGAAGACGTTGCGGCAGACCGAACACGATGCGGAGGGGCCCCTCCCCCTCCTCGACGTCCTGCAATGTCAATTGTTGTCCAGAAAGCTCTTCAGCCTTTCGGACCGGGACGGGTGGCGCAGCTTCCTCAGCGCCTTGGCCTCTATCTGCCGGATCCGCTCGCGCGTCACGTCAAACTGCTTGCCGACCTCTTCCAGCGTGTGATCGGTGTTCATCTCGATACCGAAGCGCATACGCAGCACCTTCGCCTCGCGCGGTGTGAGCGAATCGAGCACGTCCTTGGTGACCTCGCGCAGGGACGCGTACATCGCTGCGTCGTTCGGCGCGAGCGTCGCCTGGTCCTCGATGAAATCGCCAAGGTGCGAGTCGTCGTCGTCGCCGATCGGCGTCTCCATCGAGATGGGTTCCTTGGAGATCTTCAGAATCTTGCGGATCTTGTCTTCGGGCATCTCCATCTTTACGGCGAGGGTCGCCGGGTCGGGCTCCTGGCCGGTCTCCTGCAGGATCTGCCTGGAGATGCGGTTCATCTTGTTGATGGTCTCGATCATGTGCACCGGGATGCGGATGGTGCGCGCCTGGTCTGCGATCGAACGCGTGATCGCCTGGCGGATCCACCACGTCGCATAGGTCGAGAACTTGTAGCCGCGGCGATACTCGAACTTGTCCACCGCCTTCATCAGGCCGATGTTGCCCTCCTGGATCAGATCGAGGAACTGCAGGCCGCGATTGGTGTACTTCTTGGCGATCGAGATCACCAGGCGCAGGTTGGCCTCGGTCATCTCGCGCTTGGCGCGGCGCGCCTTCGCCTCGCCGGTGGACATCTGCTTGTTGATCTCCTTCAAGTCCCGGAGCGGGATGCCGATGCGTTTCTGGATCGCGAGCAGTTTATGCTGCTGCTCCAGGATGTTCGGCTCGTTGCGGGCGAGCTGGGCGCTCCACGGCCTGGATTCGGCGATCTCGTTCTTCACCCAGCGCATGCTGGTCTCGTTGCCGGGAAATTCCTTGATGAAGTGCGGGCGCAGCATGCCGCTCTTGTTGACGCACAGGTTCATGATCTCGCGCTCGTGGCTGCGCACTTCCTCGACCATGCCACGCAGGCTGTCGCACAGCTTCTCGATGATGCGCGCGGTAAACCGGATGTTCAGCAGCTCGTTGCCGATCTGGTCGCGCACGCGGATGTACTCCTTGCTGCGGTGCCCGTGCTCGACCAGCGCCTTCTTCATCTTCTCGTAGAGCCTGTGGATCTTGGCGAAGCGCGCGAGCGCGTCTTCCTTCAGCTGCAGCAGGCTCGCCGAGAGCGCCGCGCCGTCGTCCTCGCCTTCGCCCTCCTCCTCATCCTCGGGCTCAACGTCGTCCGGAAGCTCCTGGATCGGCTCGTTCTTCGCGTTGGGATCGATGAGGCCGTCCACCAGCTCGTCGACGCGCATCTCGTCCCGCCCGACCTTGGCGGCGAGATCGAGCATCTCGGTGATGGTGGTGGGGCAGGCGGAGATCGCCTGGACCATGTGCTTCAGGCCGTCTTCGATGCGCTTTGCGATTTCGATTTCGCCTTCGCGCGTCAGCAGCTCGACCGAGCCCATTTCGCGCATATACATGCGCACCGGGTCGGTCGTGCGGCCGAAATCTGCGTCGACCGTGGAGAGCGCCGCTTCGGCCTCCTCTTCGGCGTCCTCGTCGGGCACCGCCGCCGGCGTGGCTTCCGAGATCAGCAGCGTGTCGGCATCCGGAGCCTCGTCGTAGACCTGGATGCCCATGTCGTTGAACGTCGAGATGATGGCCTCGATCTGCTCGGCGTCGACCATGTCGTCCGGCAGGTGATCGTTGATCTCGGCGTAGGTGAGAAAACCGCGCTCCTTGCCGAGCTTGATGAGGGTCTTCAGGCGGGTCCGGCGGGCTTCGGCATCTTCAGGGCGGAGTTCCGCCCGGCGCAGCAGCTCGCGCTCGGCCTCGCTGTTGCGGCGCGGCCGTCCGGCCTTGCGGAGCTTCATCAGCTCCTGCGCCTGCTGCTTGAGCTGCGCCTTGAGTTCCTTTTCCTTCTGTTTCGCAAGGAGCGCGGCTTCCTTCGCCTTGGCCTTCTCGAGCGCGGCGAGTTCCTTCACCTTCGCCTTCTCGCGAGCTGCGATTTCCTTGGCCTTGGCTTTCTCGCGCGCGATGCGCTCGCGCTCGCGCTGCTTCTCCTGCGCAGCCTTGCCGCGGGCCTTCTCCCTGGCGGTGCGCTCGCGCGCCTTGAGCGCCTCCTTCGCCTTGCGCGCGCGCAGCTTGTCGCTGGCGGCCAACAGGCGGGCGCGCAGTTTCATCTGGGCGGATTTCTGGCGCGCGCGTTCCTTGTCCTTGGCGGCTTTGGCGTGCGCCGCGCGCACGGCTTTCTGCGCGCTTTCCCTTTCGCGGACGGCCTTGGCACGTGCAGCGTCCCGCGCCTTGCGCTCCTTGTCGCGCTGCTTCTGCGCCTTCAGCCGTGCCGCGACCTTGGCCTTCTGCGCAGCAAGCCTTGCCGCTTCGTTCTTCTTCGCGAGGGAGCGCTTTTTTTCCAGGCCGGCCCGGGTGCGCGCTTTGGAGTTAAGTCTTGGATTCACCATGATTTTCCTTGTCCGTCATGGGTTCGAACGATAACCTGAAATTGTAGCATTGTTCTGGGCCGAGACCGTGGACTTCCTCAGGTCGGCGAGCTGGCCGGTCAACTTCAGCATCTCGACTTCCTCTTCGGGCGTCCGATTCTGCTTCGCGATGAGCGCCGCATGCAGCTGCCTGGTTCGCCTTTCCCGAAGATTCGAGATGGCACCGCTGAACTCTTCTTCCATGCCTTCGTCGCCCAGCCCCGTCACCACCAGGTCTGCCTGGCTGGATTCGAGGAGCGTCTTCAACTCCGACTCCCGGAAATAGTCCACGACAAGATTTCCGTCGGCATCGGGATGGTCCCGGCAATATTCCGCCACCCTGAGAATCGCGCGGCCCTCGGGAGAAGCGGCATCCAGTACTTCCGTCGCAAGGTCCTTCGCGTATGCCGGTCTCGACAGCAGGCATTTCAGCAGCATCCGTTCCGGCCTCCGCTCTGCTAGATGCATGCCGCGGTCCGGTCCCGGCGCGGGCGCCGACGCGCCGCGGTAGCTGCGCGGCACGCGGAGTTCGGTGAGATGCGCGGTCTCCTCCTGGGACATTCCGGCCGCCTCCGCGAGCGCCTTGAGCAGCTGCAACTGCAGCGCCGGCGCGGCGATCTGTTTCAGCAAGGGCTTCGCCTCGTGCACCAGGTGCGCGCGGCCCTCTGCCGTGCCCGCGTCGACCCGCCCCTTGAGCGCGTCCATGAAGAACGCCGACAGCGGCACGGCTTCGCCGAGTTCCTTCTCGAAAGCTTCCCTGCCCTTCTCCCGCACGAAACTGTCGGGATCGTGCTCCGGCGGCAGGAACATGAAGCGCAGGATCTTCTGGTCGGCGATGCAAGGCAGGCTCACTTCAAGCGCGTGCCAGGCCGCCTTGCGTCCGGCGGCGTCGCCGTCGAAGCAGAACACCACCTCGTCGGTTTGCCGCAGCAGCTTCTGCACGTGGGTGGCCGAGGTCGCGGTCCCGAGTGTGGCGACCGCATATCCGATGCCGTTTTGCGCGAGCGCCACCACGTCCATGTAACCTTCGACGACCACGACCCGACCCGCCTCCCGGATCGCCGACCGCGCGAGGGCCAGGCCATAGAGCTCGCGCCCCTTCTCGAACAGCGGCGTTTCCGGCGAATTGAGGTACTTGGGCTCGCCCTCGCCGATCACCCTGCCGCCGAAAGCGATGACCGAACCCCGCTGGTTGAGGATCGGGAACATGATGCGGCCGCGGAATCGGTCGTATCGCCGTCCCCCGCCCTCCGGATCTATCACCAGACCCGCGTCCTTGAGGGCCTTGCCGGCATAGTCGGGAAACACGCTTTCCAGGTCCTGCCACCCCTCGGGCGCGTAGCCGATACCGAACTGCGCTGCGAGTTTTCCGGTAAGCCCGCGGCCCTTCAGGTATTCAATCGCGTGCGGCGCTGCTTTCAGCTGCGTGCGGTAATAGTCGCTCGCGCGCTGCATGATCTCGTAAAGGTCCGGACCCGCCTCGGGCTTGGTCGCCCGCGACGCCGCCTCGGGCACCTTCATCCCGACCGATTCGGCGAGGTCTTTCACCGCGTCGATGTAGCCCAGCCCCTGGTACTCCATGAGAAAGGAGATGGCGTTGCCGTGCGCCCCGCAGCCGAAGCAGTGGTAGAACTGCTTGGCCGGGCTCACCGTGAAAGAGGGCGACTTTTCACTGTGAAACGGGCAGCAGGCGACATAGTTCGCGCCGCCCTTTTTCAGCGGAACGTAGCGCTCGATCACCCCGACGATATCGACGCGGTGGAGCAGATCCTGCTTGAATGAATCTGGAATCACGCCTGTCTTCCGCAAAAACCAAGCACGTGCACCCGCCGCGCTTCGCAAGGACCGGATCGTCCGGCCGCACCCCAGTAAGCCTCCCCGCGGGGAGGCTTCGTCCCCTCACCCGGCCAGCCTAGTCCTCACCAGGGCAGAGACCTTGCTCATGTCCGCGCGCCCGGCCAGCTTGCCCTTCAACGCCCCCATCACTTTGCCCATGTCCGCCGCGCTCTTGGCGCCGTTCTGCGCTATGGCCGCGGCGACTTCCTCTGCGATCTCGGCGTCCGTAAGTTGCTTAGGCAAATAGCCCGCGAGGAGGTTCAATTCGAAGGTCTCGATGTCCACCAGGTCCTGCCTGCCCGCGGCCTGGAACTGCGCGATGGAATCGCGGCGCTGCTTGATCATTCTGTCGATGACACCCGAGACGTCCGCATCGGACTGCTCCTTGCGCTCGTCGACCTCGCGCTGCTTGATTGCGGCGAGGAGCAGCCGGATCGCCGAAAGCCGCTGCGCGTCCCTCGCCTTCATCGCGGCCTTCATGTCTTCCGTGATGCGGGCCTTCAGCGACATGCGTCCAACCTCCGATGCGGGCCTTCTGAAACCAAAAAGCGCGATGAGCGGCTGTTCCGCTGCATCGCGCCGGTTCCTGGGCGTCGAGCCCGGATCAGTAGAGTTTCGGGGGCAGCGTCTGGTTGCGCAGACGCTTGAAATGCCGCTTCACTGCGGCGGCGAGCTTTCTCTTGCGGTACGCGGTCGGCTTCTCGTAGAACTCCCGGGCACGCAGTTCGGTCAGCAGCCCGGTCTTCTCCACGGTGCGCTTGAAACGGCGCAGCGCCACTTCGAACGGCTCGTTTTCCTTGATGCGTACGGTCGGCATGAACCCCTGTACCTGACATTCAAATCGAGGGGGCGCATTGTAGCAGAAACGGCCAGGCCGAGGGACGCCGGTCATTGGGGCGCTGCGGGCGCCTGCGTGCCTTATTCGCCCAGCCTCCCTGTCAGCCCCAGAATCCGCAATTCCTGTCCGACGGTTGCCGCGCGCAGGTCGACTTCCGTCAGGCGCGCGTCCAGCCGCGAGCGCGCAGCGTCGATCAATTCCAGCAGGGACCCGCGACCAAGCCGGTAGGCGTCTTCGGCCATCTGTTTGAGCGCAGGGATGCGCTCGCCGACATTCAGCCGGAACCGCTCGAGGGTGGCTCTGCGCAGAGCGAGCGTATCAACCAGGCGCCGTAGTTCCACGTCGGCCTCGGCTTCGATCGCCTCACGGCGCCTCTGCGCAGCGCGAAGATCGGCGGCAGCCTTGGCCATCAAGCCGCGCCGCGCATCGGATAACGGGATCTCTGTGGACAGGCCGACAAAATTGGAGGCGCCAAACGGATCGCCGGTCCATGCCCTGCCTACGCTCAGCACCGGCACCGGCCAGCGTTCGCGGTCGGTGCGCTTGAGCGCTGCCTGCGCCGCTTCTTCTTCGCGCCGCGCCGCGACGATTTGCGGGTTCCTTGAATTCAGGGACTCTCGCCACTCGGCGGCTCTGGCCGACAGGCCGGCGGGTGCGGGAGTGCCGCTCGCGCTGGGGCGCCAACCCGGCGCCCCAAGCAGCGCCGCCAACCCCGCCGATTTGTCGGCCAAGTCGGCGCGTGCATCTGCAAGCCGCGCATTCACCCCGGCGAGTTCGACCTCGACCCGCGTAAGGTCGTAGCGGCTTGCCGCGCCGCTGTTCAGTCGTCCGGAGACGATCGCGACAACGCGCTCTACTTCTGCGACCGACTCGTCAAGCATCGACGCTTTTTCCTGAGCAGCCTGAAGCCCGACAAATAGGTCGGCGGCGCGCAATGCGAGGTCGTTTCCGGCCAGCCCGACGCGTGCGCGGGTCGCGAGGAGCCCCTGCTCGGCGGCTTCGATCCGCGCGCCACGCTGGCCACCGATCAACAGCGGAAAATCCACAGTTGCCTGCTGCTGCTGGCTGCCGTCGAACATGGTTCTCGCTCCACCCGATGGAGTGAAACGCCCATAGGAAACCGTGGGATTGGGCATCGCACCGGCGCTGATTCGTTCCGCCTCGGCTGTGTCGATCGCCGCTTGCTCGACGGCAAGCCTTGGACTGCGCTCCGCCACAAGGCGCAGCAGGATCGGCAGCGTCAGGCGTTCTGGAAGCGCCGATGTCGGTTCCTGGGCCCGGACGGATGCCGCGGACAAGACCGAGACTGCCAGGAGCATCCCGAACCTGCTCATGGCGTGTCCTTTATCTGTTCGTCCGCTTCTTCCGGCTTCGTCAGACGCCGCGGGGTGATGTAGCTGTATATGATCGGCAGCAGCCACAACGCGATCGCGAGTGTGGTCAGCATGCCGCCCACCACCACGAGTGCAAAGGGCCGCTGTGTCTCGCTTCCCACTCCGGAACCCAGCGCCATCGGCAGCAACCCGACGAAGGCGAGCAGCGATGCCATGAGTACCGGCCGCAGCCGCTCGCTCGCGCCTTCGATCAATGCCGACCCCAGCTCCTCGCCGTTTCGCCGCCGTGCCTCGGCTGCGCTCAGCACCAGCAACCCCATCAGCGATACCTGACCGAGCAACGCGATGAAGCCCACCGCTGCGCTCACCGAGAGCGGCACCCCGGCCGCCAGCAGCGCAAAGGCGCCCCCGGTCAGAGCGAACGGAAGGGTCAGCAGAATGGCAAGGGCGCTACGTCCCGAATTCATCGCTGCATACAGGAGGCCGAGCACGGCGAGCACGGCGAGGGGAACCACGATTTTGAGCCGGGCAAGCGCGCGTTGCTGGTTCTCGAACTCGCCGCCCCATGAGAAGTAATAGCCTTCGGGCGCCGGCACGCTGCGCTTTACGGTGGCTATGGCGTCCTTGACCACCGATCCCATATCCCGTCCCTCGACGTTGAACTTCAAGGCGAGGTAGCGGCTGTTGCCTTCCCGGTTGATCGACGCAACGCCGTTGGCGACTTGGATCGTGGCGAGATCGCGCAGAGGCACACGTGCGCCGGAAGCGGCGGTGAGTGTAACCGCGCCTATCCTTTCGGTGTCGTCGCGGATGTCGAGCGGCAGCATCAGTCGCACCGGCACCGGGCGCTCTCCCTCCCACATCGTAGTAGTGACGCGCCCAGCCAGGGCAGTTTCCAGAGTGCGCTGCGCATCTTCCATCGTAATGCCGGCCCGAGCGAGCGCCTGCCGGTTGAAGCGCACCTGCAACTGCGGGGTCGAGGCGTCCCGGTAGAGGTCGAGATCCACGATTCCCGGCAATGCCTTGAGCGCCTCCTTGGCGCGTTCCAAAGTACTGCGCATTCTCGCCAGATCGGAACCGAAAATTTTCAGCACCACCTTGCCGCGCACGCCGGCGACGGCCTCCTCGATGTTGTCCCTCATCGGCTGCGAAAAGTTGTAGCGCACGCCCGGGATTTCGGTCAGCGAGGCGCGCATTTCGTCTATCAGGCGCCTCTTGTCATAGCCCGGACGCCAATCACTCACGGGCTTCAGGCGTATGAACGTTTCACTCATGTTGACGCCTTCGTTGTCTGTGCCGTCTTCAGGGCGGCCTTGCTCGCTCAGAGTTTTGCTTACCTCGGGGAACGCGAGGATCCGCCGCCGCACTTCGAGCAGGACGTCTTGCCCTTTTTCCAGCGCGATGCTCGGCGGCATCTCGACGAACAGCTGTATGTCGCCCTCGTCCAGCTCGGGCAGGAACTCGGTGCCGAGGCGCGTGACAGTCAACACCGCCAGCGCCGGCAGGACAAATGCCGCAGCGAGAACCCTCCCCCGGCGCTCGAGCAGCCATGACAAGGATTGCCGATAGCGGGCGCGCAGCCGCTCGACCCAGGCTGGTTCCCGAAGCTGGGCGTGCCGCGGCCGGAACAGGGCCGCGCACAGGGCCGGCACCAGGGTAAGGGCGAACACCAGCGCACCGATCAAGGCAAACGAGTAGGTGAGCGCCACGGGCCGGAAAATTCGCCCTTCAACCGATTGCAGCGTGAATACCGGAGCCAGTGCGGCGATGATGATCAGCATGGCGTACAGCGTAGGGCGCCCCACGTCCACCGCCGAACGCACCACCAGCCGCAGCACGCCGCGCCGGTCGGCCGGCCGGTCGTGGCGCAACGCATGAATGACGTTCTCCACGAGGACCACGGCGCCATCCACCAGGATTCCGAAATCGATGGCTCCCATCGAGATCAGGTTAGCGGGAAGACCCATCAGGTAAAGGCCCAAGAACGCAACCAGGAGCGACAACGGTATGACTACGGCCACGGCGACCGAACCTACGACGCTGCGCAAGAACAGCCATATGACCGCCACCACCAGCACGAAGCCGCTCAGGAGGTTCTTGTGGACCGTAGAGAGCGTCAGCCCTACGAGGTCGCTGCGGTCGTAGTAAATTTCGATGCGCATGCCTTTGGGGAGGATGGTCTCGTTCAACTCGCGCACCTTCGCGTGGACGCCGTCGAGCACTCGCGACGGGTTCTCGCCGCGCCGTAACCACACGAAGCCTTCGATGCCTTCCTTTTCCAGGCCGGCGCCCACGGTGCCGCGCCGCGGTGTGGAGGACTGCACCACATTTGAAACGTCGCCCACCGTCACCGCGGTCCCGTCTTTGCTCTTGAGGAGAATGCGCTTGATGTCCTCGGCTGATTCGAGGTAGCCGATGCCGCGCACCGTAAGTTCCTGATCGCCGTGCCGCAGGAAGCCGCCGCCGACGTTCAGGTTGGATTTGGCGATCGCCTGTTCGAGATCGCCCAAGGTCAAACCCAGGGCGAACAGGCGCGCGGGGTCGGCTTCGACGTGCACTTCCTTGAGATAGCCGCCGAAGGGCACGATGTCGGCTACGCCCGGCACCTGGCGCAGCACGCGCACAATGTTCCATTGCATTTCAGAACGCAGCTGATAGAGATCGTGGCGGTCGCTCGTGACACGGAACTGGTACGCCTCGCCCAAGGGCGTCGCATCCGGCGCGATCTCCGGGGTCACGCCCTGGGGAAGATCGGCGGCAGCGGCCCGTTGCAAGACCACGGTTCGAGCCGGGAAGCTGGCCGTGTCGTCCGAGAAGGTCAGCGTGATCAACGACAGGCCGAACAGGCTCTCGCTGCGCATCAGCGTCATCCCCGGGGTGCCGTTCAGCTCGCGCTCGAGCGGCACCGTGACGCGCCGCTCGATCTCCTCCGGTGCGTTGCCGGGGAGCTGGGTGATGACCGTGACCTGGGTGTTGGTGACGTCCGGGTAAGCCTCGATCGGCGTGTCGAGGTAGGCGCGCAGCCCGAAAGCGGCGACGACCAGGGTGGCGAACAACGCCGCAACCCGGCGGTGAACGCAGGTTTCGATGAGCAAGCGGAGCATGGTCAGAGCAGCTGCTCTGCCTGGGTGTCGAGCAGCAACGCGCCGCGCACCACCACCCTTTCGCCTGCCGCGAGTCCCTGCAGGATAGCCACCCGACCATCGCGGTTCTGGCCGATCTGGACTTCCCGGGGCTCGAAGGTTCCGTCGGACCGCTCCACGTAGACCACGCGGCGCTTGCCGTCCTTGATCAGCACCGCAGAGACCGGGACCGAGATGCCCGCCTTGGCGCCCACGCGCAGGGCAACCTGAGCCAGCATCCCGGCCCGCAAGCCGTCGATTCGTTTGGCGAGCGCCAGATACACCTGGGCGCGCCGCGATTCCGGATCCACGCGTGGATTGAAATTCTCGACGCGTGCCGCGGCACGTGCGACGAGCCCCGGCAGTTCCACTTCGGCTTCCTCACCAATGGCTATTCGGCGCAAATCGCTTTCCAGGACCTGCGCGACCACCTGCAGGCGGGTCGGATCACCGAGCTCCAGCAGCGCTTCGCCGCCAGGCGCGACCGTGGCGCCGACCGCCGTGCGAATCGTTATCACCACACCGTCCGCAGGTGCTCGAACGGTCACGCGGATGCCTAGCCCGGATCCGATCAAGTCCGCGGCGTTTCGCGCCCGCTCGTACTCCGCGCGGGCTTCCTTCAGCCGCGCTTCGGCTTCCTGTCGTTCGAACTCCAAGCCGACGCCTTTTTCCACCATTTCGACCTGACGCCTAAGGAGACTCTCGGCGCTGCCCAGCCTTGTGGCCGCCTGATCGAGCGCAGCGCGCGCGGCTCCCGCATCGGCGCTTTCGATGGTCAATAACTCCGCCCCGGCCTTGACGACCTGCCCGGCCTGAACCAGCACGGCAACGACACGCCCCGCCGTCGTGGCTCCGACGGCGGATTGCGCCTGCGGGCGAAACGTCACGCGACCCGGCAACTCGAGCAGATCGACGGCCTGCAAAACGGCGACGGCCTCGATGGATAGGTACTGCTTCTGGGCGTCCGCTACCCGCGCCGCGGGAGCGCCCGCTTCACGAGAAGTCTTGGACGCTGGTTCCGTGACGGTTGTTGACCCCTTCTCGCATCCAGCCACCAGCACCGAAAGCCCGATCAACGCAACGAAAAAATCCGTTCGATTCATACCCAATAGACCTCAAGCTTCCCACTCGAAGCGAACACGATGACCCGCATTCGTGCAAACATGGTGGGGCGCGATTTTAGAGGAACACGCTGACTGCGGGCTGACACGACGGTCCGAAGACGGTTGAAGAATAATGCTCGTTCTGGGCATCGAGACCTCCTGCGACGAAACCGGCGTTGCCGTTTATCACGGCGACCGCGGCCTGCTCGCGCACGCGCTGCACTCGCAGGTGGCGCTGCACGGCCCGTACGGCGGGGTGGTCCCGGAACTCGCTTCGCGCGATCACATCCGCCGGCTGCTGCCGCTCGTGCGCGAAGTGCTTGAGCGCGCCGGCGTCGCAAAGACCGGACTCGACGCGATCGCGTATACGCAGGGACCGGGCCTCGCCGGTGCGCTGCTGGTCGGCGCCGCGGT
>JBGPTG010000024.1:0-18206 GCA_041490545.1 Gammaproteobacteria bacterium | reverse complement strand
GATCGTGCTTTTTCTGGCCATCGGACTCGGCCTCACCGGCCATGCGGTGATGACGCCGGTGTTGATGGTCCTGATGCTGGTGACGAACGACTTCCTCGCCATGTCGCTCACCACCGACCGCGCGAGTCCCTCGCCGTCTCCCAGCGCATGGCGCATGCGCAACGTGACCGGCGCCGCCATCGTTCTCGGTACATGCAAGCTCGGTTTCTCGACGGCAGTACTGGCAATCGGAAAGTACGAGTTGGGGCTCGGCCCGGGGGCGCTTCAGACGCTGGCGTTCGTCACGCTCGTGTTCGGATCACAAGGCCTGATATACGTTCTGCGGGAACGCCGCCGCATGTGGTCTTCAAAGCCGGGCGGGTGGGTGGTTGCGGCATCTGCGGCCGATATCGCGATCGTCGTCGTGCTCGCGTTGTCCGGTACCTTGATGGAACCGCTGCCGTCGCGCGTTCTCGCGGCGGTCTTCGTCGCCACCGTCGGATTTGCACTGATCCTCGATCAGGTCAAGCTGGCCGTCAAGCCGGCGTTCAAGCTCGGGTGAGGCGCTGGATCCCTCAAGTGAAAACGCTGAGGGGAAAAGGCGTTGGCACCCCGCGCTATCCGGACCGGAGCGTCGAGAACACTGGACATGATCCAGATCAACATCGGGCGGCGACACTGCGCCAGGATGTATCGTGTGCGTGTCTTCCCCACTTGGGAAAACACGCAATGACCGTGGTGCCCGGAATCAGGAGAGCGGACGTGTATCTGCCTTTGCGAATTGCCGTGGTGCTCGCCGCCACTTTGACCGCGGCAGGCTGCCAGACGATCGGCGCCGGCAGCGTGCAGCGCGATCGCATCGGCTACGCCGACGCCATCGGCGCTTCCTGGAAGGAGCAGATGCTGCTGAACATCGTCAAGCTGCGCTATCTGGACACGCCGGTGTTCCTCGATGTGTCGTCGGTGATCAGCTCGTACGAGCTGGCGAGCGAGGTCAATCTTTCGGCCAACGTCTTCCCAGGGGCGTCGGCCAGCAACAACCGGACCCTCGGGGCGAAGGGCACCTACACCGACAAGCCGACGATCTCCTACACACCGATCACCGGCGAGAGATACTTGAACAGCCTGCTGCGGCCGATCCCGCCGCAGGCGATATTCGCCATGATCGAATCCGGCCATCGGGCCGACTACCTGTTGCGGGTGACGGTCCGCGCCATCAACGGCGTGCACAACTCCTCCACCTCGCAGCCGCGGGCGCGCGCCGCGGACCCCACGTTTGCCCGGGTGATCGAGGCTATCCGGCGCCTCCAGCAAACGGGCGGGCTGAGCGTACGCGTCGAGAAGCGCGATGGCGTGGAGACGACCTACATCGCCTTCAACCGCAACTCAGGCGAAGACGCGGACAAGGACATTCACCTACTGAAGGACGCCCTGGGGCTGAATCCCGACAAGGACGAACTGCAGCTCGTGTTCGGTTCGCTCCACCGCAACCGCGACCAGATCGCGCTGCTCACGCGTTCCCTGCAGGAAATCCTGACCGAGCTCGGCGCGGGCGTTGAAGTGCCGAAGCGCGACCTGACCGAAGGGCGCGCGACCCCGATACCGCACGCGGATGCCGCGGCGGGGTCCCACGATGCTCTGCTGATGCACGTTCGATCCGGCGGCGAGCCGCCCGCCGATGCCCATGCCGCCGTGCGCTATCGCGATCGCTGGTTCTGGATCGACGACCGCGATCTCGATTCGAAGCGTCTGATGATGTTCCTCTTGATCTTCTCCTCGCTCGCCGAGACCGGCATAGCGCCGCAGGTGCCGCTCATCACGATACCGGCCCGCTGATGTCCGCGCCTTGCGCGGTGCGAGCGCCAATATCTCCCGTCGAGGTCCTCTTGCCGATGTCGTCGAGCTTCGCTTTCAGCGTGAGTCGATCGAGTTTTTCGATCGGAAGCGCGAGCAGGTAGTTGATCCTTGTCGAGAGCACGGTGAAAGCCGTGAGAAACGCCTTTCGCTTCTCGTCATCGGTGCCCTGCACAGCGGCAGGGTCCGGCACGCCCCAATGCGCCGTGATCGGCTGTCCGGGCCAGAAAGGACAGGTTTCCCCGGCCGCGTTGTCGCAGACGGTGAAAACTAAATCGAGCTTGGGCGCGCCCGCCACTGCGAATTCATTCCAGCTTTTCGAGCGCAGGCTGGAGGTATCGATGCGGTTCCTTTGCAGCAGATCGATGGCGAAGGGGTTGATCTTCCCGGTCGGATAGCTCCCGGCGCTATGGGCGACGAAGCGGCCCCGCCCCTTCGCGTTGAGGTAGGCCTCCGCGAGCACCGATCTCGCGGAGTTTCCGGTGCAAAGAAAAAGAACATTGAAGGGTCGCATCGCCGCTCTCACACGGAAGGTTGCAGGTCAGGCACGGCGACGTGCACGTGGAGTCGCTTCATGGCTCTTCCCTTTCGTCGCTGAGGTCTGACGTTGGGCCGGCGCGCACGAGGCTCCCCCGCAGCAGTTCTCGGTGAGGTAGCCCACGAGCCGGTTCATGTTGTCGAAATCCGCCGAATAGAAGACGAAGCGTCCCTCCTGCCGGCTGCGCAAGAGGCCGGCGCGCGCCAGATGCGCAAGGTGGAAGGAAAGCGTCGCCGGCGGCAGATCGAGTTTTTCGCCGATCACACCGGCTGCCAATCCTTGGGGACCGTTCTCGACCAGCAGCCGGTAGACGGCGAGGCGAGTGGCTTGCGCGAGGGCGCTCAACGCTTCAATCACTTGGGACGTTTCCACGTTTCCAGAATAATGATAACATCGACACTCGTCAAGAGGACCGAAGAAAGAGATGAGCGCGCAACTCGAATCCGCAGCCAAGCCGGGCGCCGGCAGCCCCCTGGGGGTCTTCGAGCGCTATCTGACCGTCTGGGTCGCGCTGTGCATCGTCATCGGGATCGCCCTGGGCCAAGTCTTCCCCGGCGCGTTCCAGGCGATCGGGAGGATGGAGCTCGCGCAGGTCAACATCCCGGTAGGCCTGCTGATCTGGGTGATGATCATCCCGATGCTCGTCAAGATCGACTTCGGCGCGCTGCATCAGGTGAAATCTCACTGGAGGGGCATAGGCGTCACGCTCTTCGTAAACTGGGCCGTCAAGCCGTTCTCGATGGCCTTCCTCGGCTGGCTTTTCATACGCCAGGTCTTTGCCCCGTATCTGCCTGCCGACCAGCACGACAGCTACATCGCCGGGCTGATCCTGCTCGCCGCAGCGCCGTGCACGGCGATGGTGTTCGTCTGGAGCAAGCTGACCGACGGCGATCCGTATTTCACGCTGACGCAGGTCGCGCTCAACGACGCGATCATGATCTTCGCATTCGCGCCCATCGTCGGGCTGCTGCTCGGCATCGCCTCGATCACGGTGCCCTGGGCCACGCTGCTGACCTCGGTGGTGCTCTACATCGTCATCCCGGTCATTCTGGCGCAGCTCGCGCGCAAGGCGCTGCTCAGGAACAGCCGGCCGGCCTTCGAAGCCGCCATGGCGAGGATCGGGCCCTGGTCGATCGGCGCGCTGCTCGCGACGCTGGTGCTGCTGTTCGCATTCCAGGGAGAGGCCATCCTGGCCCAGCCGCTCATCATCGCGATGCTCGCCGTGCCGATCCTGATCCAGGTGCTCTTCAACTCGGCCCTTGCCTACTGGCTGAATCGCAGGATCGGCGAAAAGCACAACGTCGCCGGCCCCTCCGCGCTGATCGGTGCGTCGAACTTCTTCGAGCTGGCGGTGGCCGCCGCCATCAGCCTGTTCGGCTTCAACTCCGGCGCCGCCTTGGCGACGGTGGTCGGCGTGCTGATCGAAGTGCCGGTGATGCTGTCGGTCGTCGCCATCGTGAACGCGACGCGGCCGTGGTACGAGCGCCGGCCGGCATGATCGAGACGCTGAACAGCGAATGCTTGTGCGTCAGCCTGGATCCGGAGGCGCTCAGGCGCGCCATCGAAGCCGATCCGGCCGCGCGCGGCCTGGGTCGGCTCATCGAGGAACGCGCGGATCCCGCGGGCTGATCCAGGCCGGGTTCGCGCCCGATGCGGGTATGGCGCTGAATCGGGCGCGACGGAGATTTCAACGTTGAGGCGCGCGCGATGACGCCGGAACAATACGATGCCTGGTATTACACGGCCCGCGGTCGGTGGATCGCCGAAATCGAATTCCGGCTGATCTCGGCGCTGCTCGAGCCCGAGCCCGGCGCACGCATTCTCGACGTCGGCTGCGGTACCGGTTACTTCACCCGGCGTTTCGCCGACGAGGGCTACGAAGTCACCGGACTGGACCCCGATCCGGTGATGCTCGCCTACGCGCGCGGCCATCGCGCGGGCACGGAGGACTACATGCTGGGAGACGGGCGCAGACTTCCATTTTCCGATGACGAGTTCGATTACTGCATTTCGATCACGGCGCTCTGCTTCATTCCCGAAGAGCGCCTGGCGCTCGGAGAACTGGCGCGCGTGAGCAGGCGCGGCCTTGCGCTCGGGCTGCTCAACCGGTGGAGCCTGCTGTATCTGCAGAAGGGCCGGCATGGCGGGCGCGGCGCCTATCATGGCGCCAGGTGGCATACGCCGGCACAAGTGAGGGCGCTACTGGAGACGCTGCCGATGACTACCCGTCGCGTGCGCACCGCGATCCATCTTCACTCGGGTGGGACGTTCGCGCGCAGGGTCGAAGCCGTGACGCCGCATTGGGCGCCCTTCGGCGGCTTCATCGCCGCGGCCGCTCGGGACAAGCTTCGCGGCCGCGCCCGAAGGGCCGGACCCAATCAGGCACTGGGCTAGAGTTATGCGTTCAGGGTCCGGTGACGAAGCGTACGTTGCAGGCCGTTCGTTCACTTGAGCCGGTAGGCGGCATGGCAGGCAACACAGGATTGCGTGACCGCATTGAGTGCGGCCAGCGGGCGGCTGAGATCGCGATCGATCGAAGCCTCCTGTGCAACCAGGGCGAACCGGCTGGCGCTGCGATGCATGGCGGTGCCTGCGTCCTGCATGCCCTTCGGCATGTAGGGCGCCACTTCATGCGCGCCATGCAGATCCAGCGAGGACATGCCGAGACGCTTTTCGGCAACATCAGCCGCGCGATCGAATTCGTGCCTGGCGAGAAAGTCCTGTATTTCCGACAGAGTCAGCAGGTGGTCTCGCATGTTGGCGAGGGTGTGCTCCTTCAGCGGCGCCGGAAAACTCACTCCGAGGCGCATATCCGGACCCGCGGAGCGAATGGTCTCCGGCGCTCCCTGGGTGGCTGTGTCGTGGATGTGGTCGTGGGGCTGCTGCTGAGCGAACGCCAGCGTGGCAGCCGCGAGCGTGAGCCCCGCGATCACAAGAAGCGGCGTCCGGATCGATTGTGGAATTGTCTTCATGTCCAGGTCCAGTCAATTCGCCGGGAGCAGGCGCGCCCCCGGCAGGTCCGATGATCATCCATCAATGCGCGGCCGAGTCTGCGCCCCGCCCCGAATTCGGGCCGGACGGCATTCCCGCCATGTTCGCCCTGGCACTGCGCATCATTGCGGCCATCCCGTCCCGAGCGAGCTCGCTCACCTCCACGGCATGCGCCTGAAGCGCGGCGACTACCGCCGGGTCGCCGGAGGTCTGCGTCACGACGGAGCCCTTCGCCGTCGTCTCGATTTTGGTCTCGATCTTGTCCTTGTTCGCGAAAAGTACGGGAAGCGTCGGGCTGAACAGATTGAATACGCGCCCCTCGCCGAGCCGCTGCGTCATGCTTGCAACGTGAGCCTGGATGGTTTGCGCCACCTGCGGGTCATCGGACTCCGTAACGGTCCTGATTCCGTTGGGCAAGTTGGTGACTGTGCGCCTGATATTGTCATGATTGAAGATCATGGCGTGAACCAGACGCATATCGTCGCCGAACGCCGCGTCAGCGTGCTGCATGCGTCCGGCCATCGGGCCGCCCATTGGACCGCGGAAATCGCCCGCAGCTCCAGGGCCCATGCCGTGCATCATCCCCGGTCCCATCGCGCCGGGATGGGCGAAGGCGGCGGCGACCGCCAGACCGAGCCCTGCCGCCGCGATCACCGCCATTGCGATCTTGCTTGAGCGTTTCATTGCCTGCCTCCTGACGAGATTTTGGTGGATACGCGAAGGGCGGATCTCGCCGCCTCTTCCTGCACTCAGCGAGGCTGCGTAGTTGCGCCCGGTGCTTGCGGCGCCGGGGCAGCGTTCGGCCCGAAGCCTGCGTGCGGTCCGCGATGCTCGGGCAAAGCGACGTCCTTCTCCTTGGCGCGCTTCTGCATCTCCGCGCGCGTCGTTTCGGCGAGTTTCTGCCGTTCCTCGGGCGTCTTGGCATTGCGCATCTTTTCCTGGAGCGCCGCCCGCTCGTCGGGCGTTATGAGTCCCGCCATCGGGCCCGCGGCTCCGCCGCTCATCGCACCGTGGCCCATCCCGCCGCTCATTCCGTGCTGCACGCCTCCCATCGCTTCCGGTCCCATGCCGCCACTCATGCCGCCCGGGTGGGCGTAAGCTGCCGCGACGGTGAAGCCGAGCCCAAGCGATGCGAGGATTCCAACTGCAATCTTGTGCGAGCGTTTCATGATCTGTGTCCTTTCGTGGTTAGAGAGTCTTTGCGCCGATCTCCTGCGCCCTTTGATTCCTGCCGCCGGAGGACGGAGATCTTGCAGGGGCCATTAAGCCAGCAGGTTGTAACGCCGCTATGTCGCGCGGGTGCCGTTTCTTGTCGCAGCTTCGCAACTCCCAGAGTTGTTACACTGCGTTACGATTCTCCGGCGCGACAATAGTCGACTCGGGTATAACTCCCCGATGACCAGGCAGGACCACATTCTGATCGTCGATGACGATGCAGAGATACGCGACCTGTTGCGCGAGTATCTCCAGAAGCAGGACTATCGCGTCGCAACCGCGGCCAACGGCCGAGAGTTGCGCACGGCCATGAGTACCGCGCGTCCGGATCTCATCGTTCTGGATCTGATGCTTCCCGGAGAGGATGGGCTCGAGCTCTGCCGCGACCTGCGGACAGGTTCCAACATGCCGATCATCATGCTGACAGCGCGCGGAGACGAGACCGACCGGATCGTGGGCCTCGAGATGGGGGCGGACGACTATCTGCCCAAACCGTTCAGCCCGCGCGAGCTGCTCGCGCGTATCAAGAGCGTGTTGAGACGTGCGCGATCGCTTCCGGAAAACCTCAGGCAGGAAGAGGTCTCGTCGTTCCGTTTCGCCGGCTGGACGCTCGATGTCGTGACGCGCAACCTGACCTCGCCCGAAGGCGTCTCGATCGCGCTCAGCGGCACGGAATTCAGGCTGCTCCGGATCTTCCTCGACCACCCGAACCGCGTCTTGACCCGCGACCAGCTGATCGACCTCATGCTCTCGCGAGATGCGAGCCCGTTCGACCGCGCCATCGACGTGCAGGTGAGCCGCCTGCGCCACCGCCTTGGCGAAGACGCCAAGGAGCCCGCCATCATCAAGACGGTGCGCGGCCAGGGCTATGTATTCGCGGCCGCGGTCGAGGCGGCACACCGATGAGGCTGCTGCCACGCTCGCTGTTCAGCCGCCTGGTGCTGGTGCTGCTCACCGGGCTGGCCGTCGCGCAACTCGTGAGTTTCGCGATTCACATGCACGAGCGCGGCCAAGTGCTGCTGGAGGCGAGCGGCATGCAATCGGCCCAGCGGATCGCGGACATCGTCCGCTTGCTCGAATCGCTCGGTCCGGCGGAGCGCCGCCGTGTAGGGAACGTATTGAGCGCGCCGCCGATGGCGATCCGGCTGGATCAAGGTCCGCTCGCGCCGATCGCGCAGGACCGAACGGCGCGGGCGGCGCTGTTCGGCGCGCTTCTGCGCCGCTCGCTCGGCGACGCCTGGCCGATCGAAGTGGCGATCGCGGACAGCGGAACGTACACGCCCGGGGCGATGCGCGGTCCGCCCGGCCTTCACATGGGAGGCGGCGCAGGCAGCGGCCGGATGCCGTTTCATCCCGCGATGCAATTTTTCTCGCAGCCCGCGCTTTCCTTCGTCGCTCAAGTGCGCCTGCACGACGGCACCCTCGTCACTTTCGACTCGAGGCAGCCCGCGGAAACCGAAGACTGGCCTTACCGCTTGCTGTTGAGCCTGGCGGTGCTGCTGGCCGCGGTGATCGGCGTTTCCCTGATCGCGGTCCGCTGGGCGACGCGCCCGCTCAACGCACTCGCCGATGCCGCCGAGGAGCTCGGGAAAAACATCAACCGTCCTCCCTTGGCCGAATCGGGGCCGATCGAGGTGGCGCGCGCCGCGCGTGCGTTCAACACCATGCAGAGGCGTCTCGTCCGTTACCTGCGGGACCGCACCCGCGTTCTCGCCGCCATGTCCCACGACCTCAAGACACCGATCACACGGCTGCGACTGCGCGCGGAACTGCTCGACGATCCTTCGCTGCGAGCCAAGTTCACCGGCGACCTCTTCGAGCTGGAATCGATGGTCGGCGCCACGTTGGATTTCATGCGCGGCCTGGAAACCGACGAGGCGGCAAAGCCGATCGACATGAACGCTTTGCTCGAAAGCCTGCAGGCCGATCTCGCGGAAACAGGCGGCCGAGTAACCATCGAGAGCGGACCGCTCAAGCCGTATCCGGGAAAGCCTCGAGCCCTGAAGCGATGTCTGGTGAACCTTCTCGACAATGCGATCAAGTACGGCAAATCGGCATGGGTCGGCATCGACGACAACGACGAACGCCTGGAAATCCGCGTCCGCGACGAAGGCCCCGGGATTCCTGAGAAGGAGCTCGAGCGGGTCTTCGAACCCTATTACCGGGTGGAAGCGTCACGCAACCGGAAAACAGGCGGCACCGGACTCGGATTGACCATCGCGCGCAGCATCGCCGAAAGCCACGGCGGCCGGCTGAGTCTTCACAACCGCCCCGAAGGCGGCCTGGAAGCGCGATTGATCCTGCCCCGGTCGGGAGCGGATTTTTCCGCACCAGGCCATCCCACGGAGAGTGCCGTTCCGAACTAAAGCTTGGCGAGCCCGCGCTTGGGCAGGTGGTATGCCGCGACGCCGACGATGAACGTGACGTCGATGTTCCACACCGCGCAGGCAGCGGTGACCGGACTCACAAAGCGGTCGTTCTTCCCCTCGGCTAAGTCGCAGGAACTGAGCGCTCGCCCGGCGTTTGACCTGCATCAAGAAGCGCGCCCGCGGTGCAGCTCGTCGAACGAGTCGAGGCTGCGCGCGAGATCGGTGAGCAGCGCGAGCTGCCCGCCGATCTCTTTCTCCGAGCCCTGCGTCGCGATCGATCGAAGCAGATCCGGAATCGTCGCGCAGCCTGAATCTCCATGCCTTCCATGCAGGAACTCCAGAATCTGCGGCTCGAAATCCTGCAGCCGCATGTTCGCGAAGCCGACGCCGCACGAGCAGCCCGAGCCGAACAGGACGTGTCCCTGCGCGAGTTTCGTCCAGCGCCCGAGCAGCCGCGTGGCCTCGAACGCGGCGGAGGGCGCCACGGTTTTTTTCGCGCGCTTCGCCATCGCCGGTCCCCGACCCGTGACTAGACGCAATAGATGTCGAGCATCGTGGGAATCGCGTCGTTCTGCAGCAGGATCTTCTTTTTCGCGATCCGCCAGTTCCCGCCGCGAAGCACGAGCTCGTGCTCCGAGCTTCCGAAGAACGCGTGGCTGTCGCCCTGGCGCGGAAAGAACACGTGGCACACCCAGGTCGAGCGCAGCCGCAGGCGGTCCGGGCCGGGCGGCGCTAGCGGCAGGATCGCGCCCAGCAGGTGCGCGGTGCGCGGCATCGGCGACGACGCGGGCGACTTCCCCGAGCGGATGCGAACGATCCGGTCCTCGAGGCCTTTGCGGTTCGCGTAGTAGATGTGCGAGAGCTCGGACTGCGGATCCGCCGTCGGAGTGCCGTCGGCTTTCCAGGCGGGCATCCAGAACTCGCACTCCTCGGTGTACAACGCGAGCCATTCGTCCCAGCGTTGCTCGTCGAGGTACATCCCCTCGCGGCCGAGAACTTCCACGCCAGCAGCGAGCGCGGCGCTCACGGATAGGCTTTGCCGCCGGCGACGCCGGCCTGCATGAGGCGTGCCCACTCGCGGTAGGGCGCGTGAAAGGCCACCTCGTTGAACATGCTGAAGCCTCCCTTCACGCTCACCGTGGGGCGGATGCCGAGCGCCTCGGCGACGTCGTTTCCGCCCTGCTTCGCCGCAGCGATGCCACGCGAGTGCCCCTGCAAGAACGAGATCGGCCGGGCGGCAAGGCCGCTCTGGCACTCGCTGTAGACGATCGTGTCATCGGGCGTCGCCATGCCGCCCGGGTTGAAGAAGTCCTCGAACTGCCGCAGCCGCCAGGCGCGCAACTCGGGCGCCTCGCCGACGGGTGCAAGACAGTAGCTCCTCATCTCGGTGCGATCGACCGCGACCGGGTGGAAGGTGCGCAACATCAGCGTGATCGCGTCGGCGATCTGCATGTTGGGAAAAATTTCGGTGTTGCGCGCTTTGAGCATCCATTCGGCGTGCCGATCGCCCAGCCGCGCGCGGATTTCGGGGATCGCCGGAAATATGGGGCGCTTCTCGGGCTCGGGTTGGTCGAGCCAGTACACCGAGTGCCCGTGAGGAAATCCGAAGCTCCCTCCTTCCTTCGCCGCCCGCATCGCCCAGTCGAATTGGCGCGCTTCGACGTTCCCCAGCCCCGCGCGGCGGCGCGACTGTATGTCGATGTAGCTCAGGTGCGTGGATGTCAGGTGATAGGGATCGAGGCCGTTGTCGAGCTGCAGCTTCCAGTTGCCCCGGTAAGTATACACGGCGCGCCCGGGAATGTATTCCATGCCTTCGGGCCCCTGCTCCATCATGAGATCGAGAAAGAAGCGCATGTCGCCGAGAAACTCTTCCAGCGCCGGTACCTCCCCCGAAAGACTCCCGAACACCAGGCCCTTGTAGCTCGCGACGCGTGCAAGCGGCAGGAGATCGTGATCCTCGGCGTCGAACGCCGGAGAATAGCAGCCGCTCTTGCGATCCTTGATGTCGACGTTCTTCCCCGATGCGTCGTAGGCCCAGCCGTGGTAGGGGCAGACGTGGTACTTGGCGCTGCCCTGCTCGGAGCGGCACACCACCGCGCCCTTGTGGCGGCAGACGTTGACGAACGCGCCGAGTCGTCGTTGCGCGTCGCGCGTCACCAGCACCGGCGTCCTGCCGATTTGCGCGGTGACGAAGTCGTTGGCTTTTGGCAGCTGCGACTCGAGCGCGAGGAAACTCCAGGTGCGCTCGAAGATGAATTTCTGCTCGAGCTCGAAGAGTTGCGGGTCCGCGTACACGTCCCGGTGCACGCGGAACACGCCCTCGGCGGGGCGGTCGTCGACGTACAGGCTGATATCCTTGAGATCCATGCCCCTGGAATTGTCGCAGATTCGCGGGCTCGTGCCGAACCCCTTGTTGGCGAAAAGCGCACGGTGATACCCTGACGGGCGCACGGGCAGCGAACAGGCGATTGGGGGAAAACGGCGTGGCAGTCACGGACGAACGCACAACGGAGACCGCGCGCGCGATAGCCCAGGCGCGGGCGATCGTTGCGCGCCTGGGCGTGACGCGCGAAGCCCTGGAGGCGATCAAGCCGGCGCTCATCGCGCTCGCATCCCGAAGCGAGCTCTTTCCGCCGGAACACTTCGCGATCGCCGCCGGGCGCACGGGCACGATCTACCACCTCGGGGAAGACGCGGACGGCTCGTTCGCGATGTACGGCTCGGCCGCCATCCCCGGCGGCCGCCAGCCGCCGCACAACCACACCACCTGGGCGGTGATCTCGGGCGTGCGCGGCGAGGAGCACAACGTTTTCTACCGGCGCAGCGACAACCGCTCGGTCGAAGGCGTCGGGACGCTGGAGAAAACGCACGAAGCCACGGTGAAACGCGGCAACGCGGTCGCGCTCATGCCCGAGGACTTCCACACGATCCAGGCGATGGGCGAGCTTCCAAGGCTGCACCTTCATCTCTACGGGCGCACGCTCGAGGACCTGCCCGGACGCGTCGGATTCGAGAGCCCCGAAGGGACCACTTACCGGCGCTTCATGTCGAGACCTGAGATTTTCAGCCCGCTCGTCTCCGCGGCCGAATTGCGCGAGATGCTCGGCGACGGGCGCGAGCTGGCGCTGCTCGACGTGCGCGAGGAAGGTGTGTTCGCGGCAGGTCATCTGCTCACCGCCGCCTGCCTGCCGCTGTCGCGCCTGGAACTGCGGCTCGAGGCGATGGTGCCGCGGCGGGAAACGCGGATCGTGCTCTGCGACGACGACGAAACGCTCGCGCAGCGTGCGGCGGCGCTGATGCGCCGTTTCGGCTACCGCCAAGTCTCGGTGCTGGGCGGCGGCGCGGGTGCGTGGCGCGCCGCGGGGTTCGAGCTGTTTTCAGGCGTCCACGTGCCGAGCAAAGCCTTCGGCGAGCACATAGAGCATGCCTGCGGCACGCCACGGATAGGCGCGGCGGAACTGAAGGCGCGCCTCGACGCCGGCGAGGACGTTCTCGTGCTCGACTCGCGGCCGATGAGCGAATACCGGGTGATGAACGTCCCCGGCGCGCTCGACTGCCCCGGCGCCGAGCTCGCCTACCGCATACACGAAATCGTGAAGCGGCCGGAGACGCTGGTCGTCGTCAACTGCGCCGGGCGCACGCGTTCGATCATCGGCGCGCAATCGCTGATCAACACCGGGCTGCCGAATCGCGTCGTCGCGCTGAAGAACGGCACCATGGGTTGGCATCTTGCGGGCCTTCCGCTCGAACGCGGCAGCACGCGCCACGCGCCCGCGCCCGGGACCGCGGCGCTTACCAAGGCGCGCGAATCCGGCGCGCGAGTGGCAAAACGCTTCGGCGTCGGGACGATTTCGCTTGCAGAACTCGAGCGCCTGAGGCAGGACGCGGCGCTCACGCTCTACTGCTTCGACGTGCGCAGCCCCGAGGAATACCGGGAAGGCCATCCTGCCGGGTTCGCGAGCGCGCCCGGCGGCCAGCTGGTGCAGGCGACCGACCGCTACGCGGTCGTGCGCAATGCGCGCATCGTGCTCGCCGATTCCGACGGGGTGCGGGCGACCCTGACCGCTTCCTGGCTCGTGCAGATGGGCTGGCCGGAGGTTCGCGTGCTGGAGGGCGCGCAAGGCGCGCTCGTCAAGGGCACGGAACCGCCCCGTGCCCTCGGGATGGAACGCGTGAAGGCGGAAACCATCGCGGCAGCGGAATTGCGGCGGATGCTCGAAACAGGCGAAGCGACGCTCGTGGATTTCGGCACCAGCATCGAGTACCGGGACGGCCACATTCCGGGCGCGTGGTTCGCGGTGCGCGCGCGGCTGCGCGAGGCTCTGGGCAAAATCGGTGCGGTCCGGGAATGGGTATTCACCTCTCCCGACGGCCTGCTCGCGCGGCTCGCCTCGCTGGACGCGGCATCGCTCACGCCGGCGCGCGTGCGCGTGCTCGCCGGCGGGACCGCGGCGTGGACCGCCGCCGGGTTCGCGCTCGACCGAAACGGCGCGCGCCTCGCCTCGGCGACCGACGATATCTACTACCGGCCCTACGACGGCAAGTCGCAGATCGAGCAGGCGATGAAGGATTATCTCGACTGGGAAGTCGCTCTGGTCGAGCAGGTCAAGCGCGAACCGTACCTCAGGTTCAAGTCCTTCGCGCCGTCGCCTGCGTAGCCCGCGCAGTTTAGGCCCATCGCGTTGAAAAAAGCGACTCCCGTTCCACACACGCGCCTCGCCACCGACATCGGCGGCACCTTCACCGACGTCGCCGCCTTCGACGAGAAGTCCGGACACCTGCTGCTCGGCAAGGCGCTTTCCACGCCCGCGCACCTGGTCGACGGCATATCGCACGGCGTCGACAAGGCCGGTACCCGCTATGGCGACGCGTCGATCTTCCTGCACGGTTCGACCATCGCCATCAACACGCTGCTCGAGCGCTCGGGGGCGCGCACCGCCCTCATCACCACCGCGGGTTTCCGCGACATCTACGAGATCGGGCGCATCAACCGGCCCGACGCCTACAACCTCTTTTTCAGGAAGCACGAGCCGCTGGTGGAGCGCGCGCTGCGCTTCGAAGTGCGCGAGCGCATCACCGCGGAAGGCGCGGTGCACATCGCGCTCGACGAAGCGAGCGTGCACGCGGCCTGCGACCAGATCGCCGCGGCGGGGGCCGAGGCGGTGGCGATCATGCTGCTGCACTGCTACGTGAATCCGGTGCACGAGGCGCGCGTCAAAGCCATCGTGCGGGAGCGACTGCCGCGCGTCTTCGTCACTGCCTCGCACGAGCTCACCCAGGAATACCGCGAGTTCGAGCGCTGCTCCACCGCGGTGGCCAACGCCTATATCGGACCGGTGGTAAGCGGATACGTGCGCGGCATAGACGCGCACCTGAAGCACGCCGGCTTCGGCGGATCGTTCCTGCTGGTGCAATCCACGGGCGGCCTGTACGAGTCGCACCAGGCGCAAGTGCAATGCGTGCGCATGCTGGAATCCGGTCCGGCCGCCGGGGTGATCGGCGCTCAGGCGCTGTGCCGGGAACTGGGCATCGCCGACGCAGTGGCCTTTGACATGGGCGGCACCACCGCCAAGGCGGGCGTCATCTACCGGGGCGAGGCGCTTACCGCGGGTGCCGCGCTGATCGGCGGCTACAACCAGGCGCTGCCGGTGCAGATCCCGATGATGGACATCTTCGAAGTCGGCACCGGCGGAGGCAGCATCGCCGCGGTCGATGCGAACGGCGCGCTCAAGGTCGGCCCGCAGAGTGCGGGCGCCGAACCCGGGCCCGCGTGCTACGCGCGCGGCGGCACGCTGGCGACGGTCACCGATGCGAACCTGGTGCTCGGGCGCCTGGGCGCCGACGGCTTCCTTGGCGGCGAGATGCTGCTGAACGTCGGTGCGGCCGAGCGCGCCATCCGCGAGCACGTGGCGAAGCCGCTGGGACTCGATGTCACGCGCGCGGCCGACGGCATCCTGCGCATCGCCGCCACCGCCATGTCGTACGCGGTGAAGGCGGTTTCGACCGAGCGCGGCCTGGATGCGGCGGCGTTCGCGCTCATCGCCTACGGCGGCGCGGGGCCGCTGCATGCGGCGGCCGTCGCGCGCGAGATCGGCATGTCGCGCGTCATCGTGCCGCGCGCACCCGGACATTTCTGCGCCTTTGGCATGCTGCACTCGGACCTGCGCTACGACCTCGTGCGCACCTGGTTCACGCGGCTCGCGGACGTGTCGTTCGAAGCGATCGAAACGGTATACGAATCCCTGATCGCACAGGGGCGCCAAGCGCTCGCCGCGAGCGGCATGCGGCCCGCGCGCGTGTACGTCGCGCGCGCCGCCGACATGCGCTACGTCGGCCAGGAGCACCCGGTGACCGTGAACCTGCCGCAGGACGTCTTTCGGCGCCGCGACCGCGCTGCGCTGAAACAGCGCTTCGACGCCGAGCACCAGCAGCGCTACGGCACCTGCGCACCGGAGGAGCCCGCGGAGATCGTCAGCCTGCGCACCAGCGTCTCCGGCGCGATGAAAAAGCCGCCGCTCGAGCGCATCGCCCATGGCGGGCGGACACCGCTTTCCTCCGCGCGGCGCGGCAAACGCCGCGTGTACTTCGCCGAACTTGGTCGCGCCGTCGCCACGCCCGCGTACGCGCGCGACGATCTTCGCGCCGGCAACCGCATTCAAGGTCCGGCCTTGGTGGAAGAACACGCCTCCACGACGGTCGTGCTGCCCGGGGACCGCCTTCAGGTGGATTCTTTTGGCAATCTCGTCCTCGAAGTCGCCGGGAGGCGGCGATGAGGAAAAGCAGAAGAGCCAAGGCCCGCGCCGATGCCGTGCTGACCGAGATCGTGCGTAACGGCGTCATCGCCGTGACCGAGGAAATGAAGACCAACCTCATGCGCACCGCGTACAACATGATCGTGTACGAGGCGCTCGACTTCACCGTGGGCCTGTACACCGCCGAAGGCGAGACGGTGTCGATCGGGCTGGGCCTCCCGAGTTTCATCCGCGGCATGGCTGAGACGGTCAAGGCGAAGCTCGCGCATTTTGGAAAAGATGGCATCAACCCGGGCGACATCCTCGTTACCAACGACGCCTATACGACGGGAAGCCATCTCTACCATTTCACCTTCAGCCTGCCGATTTTCCACAAAGGGAAGCTATCGGGATTCGCCTGCTGCATGGCGCACTGGACCGACGTCGGCGGGGTGCTCGGCGGGATCACCACCGACATCTACGCCGAGGGCCTGCAGATTCCGATCGTGAAGTACGCGAGCGCTGGCGTGGTCAACCAGGACCTCGTCGATATCATCCGCATGAACGTGCGCATTCCCGAGCGCGCGATGGGCGACCTGCGCGCACAAATCACGGCAGTGAAGACGGGCGAGCGGCGGTTTCTGGAGTTGCTCGATCGCTACGGCCGCGACGAGGTGCTCGCGGCGATCGCGAACATCATGGACCAGTCCGAGGCCGCGGCGCGCGCGCGCACGCGCAGCATTCCGGATGGCACCTACGAAGCCGAGTCCTTCATGGACGACGACGGCGTGGACATCGGCAAGCGCGTGCCGATCAAGGTGAAAGTCGTGAAGTGCGGCGGCGAGATGACCGTGGATCTATCGCAGGTGAGTCCGCAGGTGCGCGGCTTCTACAATTCAGGGGCAACCACCGGCTACTCGTGCGCGCAGGTCGCCTACAAGTGCCTGACCTCGCCGACCGACTATCCGATCAACGAGGGCAGCTTTCGTCCCCTCAAGGTGATCCTCGGGCCTGGCACCGTAGTGAGCGCGGTGAGGCCCGCCGCGATGCGCTGGTGGATGACCTTCCCGATGACTGTGGTCGACACGGTGTTCAAGGCGATGGAAGCGGCGATCCCGGACCGCACGATTGCCGCGCATCACGCCGACCTGCTCGTGTGCCTCATCAACGGAATTTCTCCGAAAGACGGCCGGCTGTTCCTCGCCGGCATCGGCCCGTCGGGCGGCGGCTTTGGCGCGAAGATCAACGAGGACGGCGTCAGCGCCACGGTCTGCATGAACGACGGCGACACGCACAACCACCCTGTCGAGCAGATGGAGGCGAAATACCCGCTGCTCTTCGAGCGCCACGCGCTGCGCGAGAACTCGGGCGGCGCGGGCCGGCACCGCGGCGGCCTGGGCACCGAGCAGGTAGTGCGGGCGCGCTCACCCATCAACATCAACATCCAGGTCGACCGCGTGCACTGCGCGCCCTGGGGCCTGGCAGGCGGCCATTCGGGTGCGGGCAACCAGGTAACGCTGCGCCTGGGCGGAAAGGAAATCGCCGATCTGCCCAACGCCAAAGTCCTGATGCAGCGGCTCGATGCGGGCGACGCCATCACCATCCGCGCCGGGGGCGGCGGCGGCTTCGGCCCGCCCGCGGATCGCGATCCGCAAAAAGTGGCCAACGACGTACGTCAGGGCTACGTGAGTCGCGGCATCGCACGGGACATCTACCGCGTCGCGCTCGACGGCGAAGGACGCGTCGACACCGAGGCCACGCTGCGGCTGCGCCGCGGCCCGGTGTCCGGCTGACGAAAAAAAACCGCCCGGGATTGAAACCCGGGCGGACTTGCGAAGGATCCGGCAGCCGTCAGCGCTTCTGCGCGTCGTGCTTTTCGCGGGCGATGCGGCGGCTCTGCCGGTTCTCCGCCTTCTGGATGCCGCGCTGCTCCCCGGCCCCGACGTGGCCGTCGGCACCGGCTCGCGCCTCCGCGCGATCGACTTTCGCCTGCCCGCGATCGAGCTTCCCCGCCTCACGGTTGGTAAGCTGTCCGGACTGCACGCCCTGCTCGACGCGCCGCTCCTGATTGATATTGCGCTGCACATCGGCCTGCATGCGCTGCGAGGACGCCGAGTTCGGATTGCCCTTGGCGGCATTGTTCTCCTGCCTGTTGATCTGGCGGCTTTCCTGGTTCTGCGAACGCTGGATGCGCGCCTTCTCCGCGGGGCTCAACTTGCCGTCCTTGAGCGCGTTCGATTCCATGCGGTCGATGCGCGCTTCACCCCGCTCTAGCTTCGAAGCTTCCTGGGTCGTCAAAGACCCGCTTTTCAGGCCCTGCTCGATGCGCTGCTGCTGATTCACGTCGCGTTGCACTTCCGAACCCGTGGTCTGCGCCTGGGCCGCGATCGAGAACAGGGCCGCGATCGCTGCCGTAACTGCCGCCGTTGCTGTTTTCATGTGACCTCCTTGAAGGGAATGCCTCCCACGGCCTATAACGCAGCCGGGCGGCGACGGTTTATCGAAAGAGTGTAATACCGTGTAACGGCG